>JBOHKJ010000284.1:0-8923 GCA_050728975.1 Kiloniellales bacterium
GCAACATGAGCCCAGCGCTCCACCGAATGCCGAACACCGCGAAAGAAGCCCCATCAATCCTCACCTGACAGCAGGTTGGACCAGCGCCAAAATCCGCTACCCGACGGATTCTTCAGCAGCCTGCTAGCTGTCCAACCGCGCCGCGATCAGGAACTCTTGGTTGCCTTGGGGACCGAGGATCGGGCTCTCTGTGACGCCGAGCACCCGCCAGCCCGGCTGTTGATTGAGAAATGCTTCGATCCGGCCGCAGACCTCCGCGTGAAGCGCAGAATCGCGCACCACGCCGCCCTTGCCGACCCGGCCCTTGCCGACCTCGAACTGCGGCTTGATCAATGCCACCAGCCAGGCGCCGGACGTGGCCAGGGCCAGCGGCGCCGGCAGCAAGGTCGTCAGCGAAATGAAGGAGGCGTCGCAGACCAGCGCCTGGACCGGCTCCGGCACCTGCTCGGGCGTAAGATAGCGCGCGTTGCAGCGCTCCAGCACCACGACGTGTGGGTCCTGGCGCAGCTTCCAGGCAAGCTGGCCGTGACCGACGTCGACCGCATAGACTCGCGCCGCGCCGCGCGCCAGCAGGACGTCGGTGAAGCCGCCGGTCGAGGCGCCGATGTCGAGGCACGCGAGGCCGGCCGGATCGAGGCCGAAGTGGTCGAGACCCTTCTCCAGCTTGAGGCCGCCGCGGCTGACCCAGGGATGGGCGGCGCCGCGTACCTCGAGGGGTATCTCGAGCGGCAGCAGATCGCCGGCCTTCGCGACCCGCCGCTCGCCGGAGAAGGCCCGACCCGCGAGGATGATCGCCTGGGCCTGGCTGCGGCTTTCGGCTAGCCCACGCTCGACCAGCAGGAGATCGGCGCGCTGCTTGCCGGCGGCCATCGACTCAAGCCCGGCGCGGGGTGAAGCCGGCGCGAGTCAGGAGGCGGTCGCGGCCGGCGAAGCGCCAGACCAGCAGTCCTGCCACCACCGCGAGACCGCTCGCCAGCCCCCACCAGACGCCCTCCCCGCCCAGCTCGAGCGTGAAGCCGAGCAGGGCGGCGACCGGAAAGCCGATTGCCCAGTAGCCGAGCACGGCGATCGCCATCGGCACCAAGGTGTCCTGCAGGCCGCGCAGCGCGCCGACGCCGATCACCTGCGCGCCGTCGAGCAGCTGAAACACCGCGGCGATTCTGAGGAAGGCGACGGCAAGCGCAATTGCGGCAGCGTTCTCGGCCACCCCGCGATCCAGGAACAGGCCGACCAGCTGCGGCCCGGCGAACCAGAAGGCGAGCGCCGAGCAGGACATGAAGGCGGTGCCCAGGATGAAGGCGGTCCAACCGGCGCGTCCGACCCGCTCGCGGTCGCCGGCGCCGAAAGCCAGCCCGACCCGCACCGTGGTCGCTTGGCTGACTCCGAGCGGCACCATGAATGCGACCGCGGCGCATTGCAGCGCGACGGTGTGAGCGGCGAGCGCGGCGGTACCGATCCAGCCCATCAGAATCGCGGCCGAAGAGAAGAAGGCGGTCTCGGCGAGCACCGTGATGCCGATCGGCAGGCCGAGCGTCAGCAGTCTGCGGAAGCGCGGCCAATCGGGGCGCCAGAAGCGCGCGAGAATGGCGTGGCGGCGGAACTTGCGATCGGCCTGGATCGCAGCCAGGAAGATCGCAACCATCCCCAAGTTGACGATCGAGGTGGCGATCCCCGCGCCCACCAGCTCGAGGCGCGGAAAGCCGAGGTGGCCGAACATCAGAACGTAGTTGAGCGCAATGTTGAGAAGGGTCCCGGCCAGAATGATGAGCAAGGCGCTGCGCGGCCGCGAGAGCGCGGTCACGAACCCGCGCAGAACGATGACCCAGACCGCGCCGGGGAAGCCCCACAGGGCGGCGCGCAGATAGCCGCCGGCAAGCGCCGCGGTCGCCGGGTCCTGGCCGAGCGTCAGCAGGATCGACTCGCCGTGCCACAGCAGCAGGCTCGCCAAGACGCTGTAGGCGGTGGCGACCCAGAGCCCCTGGCGGACCGAGCGGCGCACGCCACGATACTCCTTGGCTCCCAGAGCCTGGGCGGCGAGCGCCGACACCGCCGAGAGCAGCCCGACGCCGAACAGAAACACCGGCATATAGAGCGAAAAGCCGAGCGAGCCGGCGGCGAGCTTGTCGGGGCCCAGCCAGCCCATCATGACGACGTCGCTGGTGTTGATCCCGATCATCAGGAGCTGAGTCGCCGCCAGCGGGAGCGCCAGCTTCACCATCGCCGCGATCTCGCGCCGCCAGGGATGCCTGGCCGCGACAGGCTCGCGCGCGCTGCGCCCTCCAGCGATGGGCGCGGCAGCGACTATGGGCGCGATGGTCGCACCTTGGGGCGAGACGTTCTCGGACATGAGTTCGCTTCGTTCGGACGACGCCGCGGACGGTCCTGGCAACCGCCGCCGACATTCGTTCGCAGACTGCCAGAGGCCGCCGCCGCCGGCAATCTCCGGCGCCTAGATTTGAGGTTCCCTAGAGGAAACCGCCAAGCGTCACGCCCTTGCCGGAGCTTCGAGGGCGGGCCGGCCGAGCGCGCGCAGAACGGCGGCGACGATGCCGTTGGCGTCGAGGCCGGCCATCTCGATCTGCTTCTCCGGCTTGTCGTGGTCGATGAAGACGTCGGGAAGCGTCAGCGGCCGGAACTTGAGACCGTTCTCGAGCAGGCCGTCGAGCGCCATGAACTGCATCGTCTGGGCGGCGAAGCCGCCGATCGTCCCCTCCTCCACCGTCACCAGAACCTCGTGGTGGCGGGCGAGCTGTCGGATCAGCTCCTGGTCGAGCGGCTTGGCGAAGCGGGCGTCGGCCACCGTGGTCGGCAGGCCGCGCGCGGCCAGCGTCTCGGCCGCCTTCAAGGCATCGGCGAGCCGGGTCCCGTACGAGAGGATCGCCACCTTGCCGCCGTCGCGCACCACGCGGCCCTTGCCGATCTCGAGCGGCGTGCCGCGCGCCGGCATCTCGAGGCCGAGCGCCTCGCCGCGCGGATAACGGAAGGCCGAGGGCCGGTCGTCGATTTGGGCGGCGGTCGCGACCATGTGCATCAGCTCGACCTCGTCCGAGGCCGCCATCAGCACGAAGCCGGGGAGACAGCCGAGGTAGGCGAGATCGAAGCTGCCCTGGTGGGTGACGCCGTCGGCGCCGACCATGCCGGCGCGGTCCATGGCGAAGCGCACCGGCAGCGACTGGATCGCCACGTCGTGGACCACTTGGTCGTAGCCGCGTTGCAGGAAGGTCGAGTAGATCGCGGCGAAGGGCTTCAGGCCCTCGCAGGCCATGCCGGCGCAGAAGGTCACCGCGTGCTGCTCGGCGATGCCGACGTCGAAGCAACGGTCGGGGAAGCGCTCGGCGAAGAGATTGAGGCCGGTGCCGGACGGCATGGCGGCGGTCACGGCGACGATCTTGTCGTCGGCCTCGGCCTCGGCGATCAGCCCCTTGGCGAAGACGTTCTGGTAGGCCATCGCCTTGGCGACCGGCTTCGACTGCTTGCCGGTCACGACGTCGAACTTGGCGACGCCATGATATTTGTCGGCGGCGCTTTCGGCAGGATGGTAGCCCTTGCCCTTCTGGGTGACGCAGTGGATCAGCACCGGGCCGTCGTAATCGGTGTCGCGGACGTTCTTCAGTACCGGCAGGAGATGGTCGAGGTTATGGCCGTCGATCGGGCCGACGTAGAAGAATCCCAGCTCCTCGAACAGCGTGCCGCCGGTGAAGAAGCCGCGCGCATATTCCTCGGCGCGCTTGGCCGCCTTCTCCAGCGGACGGGGAAAACGCTTGGCCAACTCCTTGGCCAGATGACGCATCGAGGCGTAGGGCTTGGAGGAGATGAGCTGGGAGAGATAGGCGCTCATCGCCCCGACTGGCGGCGCGATCGACATGTCGTTGTCGTTGAGGATGACGATCAGGCGACTGCTCATCGCGCCGGCGTTGTTCATCGCCTCGTAGGCCATGCCGGCCGACATGGCGCCGTCGCCGATTACCGCCACGACGTGATTCGTCTTGCCGGCCAGGTCGCGCCCAACCGCGTAACCGAGCCCGGCCGAGATCGAGGTCGAGGCGTGGGCGGCGCCGAAGGGATCGTATTCGCCTTCCTTGCGGGTGCAGAAACCCGAGAGGCCGCCGCCCTGGCGCAGGCTGCGCATGCGATCGCGCCGCCCGGTGACGATCTTGTGAGGGTAGCACTGGTGGCTCACGTCCCAGATCAGGCGATCGTCGGGCGTGTCGAAGATGTAGTGGAGCGCCACCGTCAGCTCGACGACGCCGAGACCGGCGCCGAGATGACCGCCAGTCGCCGAGACTACGTCGATCAGCTCCTGGCGCAGCTCGTCGGCGAGCTGGCGCAGCTGCTTCTCCCCCAGCCGACGCAGATCGGCCGGAACTTTCACTCGGTCCAGAAGGGGAGTCTGACGATTGTGACCGATCTGGCTCACGCCTGGTCCCGATCCTCGCTTCTTATTGCCGGGAGCGTCATTGGCGCACGCTCCCCGCGGCTCCTGCCGCCCCGCAGCCTGAAGCCGGCAGGCCCAGCCGGAGCGGCGAAGGGGTTTGCGCGCTTACGACCGCCGCTCCAGCACGAAACGGGCGGTCGCCCTCAGAAGGTCGGCTTTTTGCCCGAAAAGATCAAGCCGCCGGCCGGCGGCCGCCACCAGGGCCTCAGCTTTGGCACGGGCCGCCTCCCGGCCCAACAGGCCGAGGAACGTGGCCTTTCCGGCGGCCCGGTCCTGGCCGGTTGGCTTGCCGAGCGCCTCGGGGGTCGATTCGGCGTCCAGCAGGTCGTCCACGATCTGGAACGCCAGGCCGAGGTCGCGGGCATAGTCGCCGAGCGCCGAGCGCGCTTTCGATTCGGCGCGCCCGAGAATCGCACCCGCCTCGCAGGAGAACGCGATCAGGGCGCCGGTCTTGAGCGCCTGCAGATGGGTGATGCCCTCGAGATCGAGAGCCTGGCGCTCGGGGGCGATGTCGATCATCTGGCCGGCCACCATGCCCGCCGGACCGGCGGCAGCGGCCAGGCCCGACACCAGCGCAGCTCGCACCGCGGGCTCCGGGTGGCAGGCCGGCGCGGCCAGCAGCTGGAACGCCAGCGTCAGCAGGCCGTCGCCGGCCAGGATCGCGGTCGCCTCGTCGAAGGCCCGGTGAACGGTCGGCCGGCCGCGGCGCAGATCGCTGTCGTCCATCGCTGGCAGATCGTCGTGGATCAGCGAGTAGCAGTGGATCATCTCGACCGCCGTCGCCGCTTCCATCGCGTCCGCTTCGGCAACGCCGAACAGCGACGCCGATTGAATCACCAGGAAGGGACGCAGGCGCTTGCCGCCGTCGAGCGCGCCGTGCCGCATCGCGGCGATCAGCTGTCCCTCGGCGCCAGGGCGCAACTGCAGACGCGCGGCGAGGCGCGCCTCGACGACTGTGGCGATACGCGCCAATTCCAGCTTGAGCTCGGCCAAAGGCAAGGAGCCTCGACGGTCAGTCGGTCTCGAACGGCTCGGCCTTCAGCGAGCCGTCGGCGCCGAGGCTGATCTTTTCGATCTTCTCCTGCGCCTCGCGCAGCTTCGCCTCGCAGTGCTGCTTCAGCTGCGCCCCGCGCGTGTAGGCGGCGATCGCCTCGTCGAGCTTGCCCTCGCCCGATTCGAGATTGGCGACGATCTCCTTCAGTTCCTTGAGCGCGGCCTCGAAATCCATCCGGGCGATGTCGGGCGGCAGCTCGCGTGTCTTGGCCATGCTGGCGATCTCCTGCTGACGGGACGCGGTTCCCGTGCGGCCGGCGCGCTCAGGCGGCCATCAAGGCCTGCACATGGGCGGCGGCCGAACTGGCGAGCGCGTCGAGGTTGTAGCCGCCCTCCAGCGCCGAGACAAGGCGACCGCCGCAGCAGGCGCCGGCGAGGTCGGCGAGCTCCGCCGTCACCCACGCGTAGTCGCTTTCGACGAGCCGCAGTTGCGCCAGCGGGTCGAGGTCGTGGCCGTCGAAGCCGGCTGAGATCAGGATGAGGTCGGGGCGGAATCGCTCGAGCGCCGGAATCGCCTTGGTCGAGATCGCGTTGCGAAACTGCTCGCCGGTCGCGAAGGGTGCCAGCGGGAGGTTGAGAACGTTGCCGGCGCTGCCGCGCTCGTCCGCCGCGCCGCTGCCGGGATAGAGCGGCATCTGGTGGGTCGAGACGTAGAAGAGGTCGCGATCGCTCCAGAAAATATCCTGGGTCCCGTTGCCGTGGTGGACATCGAAATCGATCACCGCGACCTTTTTCAGGCCGTGAACCGCCCGGGCGTGATAGGCGCCCACCGCCACGTTGTTGAAGAAGCAGAAGCCCATCGCCGTCGAGCGCTCGGCGTGGTGACCGGGCGGGCGGACCGCGCAGAAGGCGTTCCTGGCCTCGCCGCCGACGACCGCGTCGATCGCCGCGCAGAGCGCGCCGGCGGCATGCAGGGCCGCCGCGCCGGTTCCCGGCGACATCAGGGTATCGGGATCGATGCCGACCAGGCCGGCGCGCGGCACCGCCGCCAGGATCTGGTCGACGAAGCCGGGCGGATGGGCCCGCGACAGCTGCTCGCGGCTGGCTTGCGGGGCCTCGCGCCGCTCCAGGGACCCGAACTCCTCGCCGTCCAGGGCGGCCAGCACCGCCGCCAGCCGCTCCGGCCGCTCCGGGTGGCCCTCCCCGGGGGCATGCTGGAGACAGGCGGGATGGGTCCAAAGCTGTGTCGTCATGGTCCTTTCGGGGGGTCCGATCTAAGGATTTCCTGGCTGAAAGCCAGATTTCCTTAGTGTTAGTCGGCTAAGCCCGGTTGTGCCACAATGTTTTGCCGGATCGCCCGGGAGCGGGCCGCCGGCCGGCATCGTCGGCCGCGGTGGAGCCAGCTGCCAGCAAGAGGGGCGATGGGGTACGTTTCAGCCACAGGAACCGTATGACGGGCATGCGCAGCCGGCTCCGTCGTGCCGCCACCCTCCCCTTCGGCCTGATGGGCCGCGGGACTGTTGGCTTATGCTTCGGTCTGGCTCTGGCAACGGCCGTCGCGATCGGCTTTCCCGGCCGGGCGGAGGCCCAGGCGACCAGCGAAGCGACCCTCGTCCACGCCGATCCGGTCGTGAAAGAGGCCATAAGCCGAACCACCACCGTGCTGGGCCGGCTGGTGGCCCGCCGCGGCGGCGAGGTCGCGGCCCAGATCAACGGGCCGGTCGCCGAGTTCCGGGTCGAGATCGGCGACCGCGTCAAGGCCGGCGACGTGCTGGTGGTGCTGCAGCGCGACAGCCTCGCCGCCCGGCGGGCGCTGGCGCGCGCCCACCTGGGCGAGGCGCAGGCCGAAATCGCCACGAAGAAGGCCGAGATCGAGCTCAAGCGCCAGGCGCTGCGCCGGCTGGAGGCCCTCAAGACTTCGGCGGCTTTCAGCCAGGCCCGCTACGAGGACGCCCGCCAGGAGGTCGAGATTGCCGGCGCCGAGCTGGCCTCCGCTCAGGCCGCGGCGCAAAGCGCGCAGGCCGAGCTGGCACTCGCCGAGATCGACCTCGCCAAGACCGAAATCAAGGCGCCCTACGACGGCGTGGTGACCCAGCGTCTTACCGACGCCGGCGCCTACGTCCAGTCGGGCGCCCCGGTGGTGCAGATGGTTGCCGACCAGTCGCTCGAGGTCGAAGCCGACGTTCCCTTCCAGTACCTCGCCGGGATCGAGCCTGGCGCGGCCGTCTCCTTCACCCTCGAGGACGGAAGCCATCACGAAGCGACCGTGCGTGCCGTGATCCCGAACGAGAATCCGATGACGCGGACCCGGGCGGTGCGCTTCGCGCCGGCTTTCGGCCCCACCCGGAAGCCGCTTGCCGATCAGCAGTCCGTGCGCCTGGAGATTCCGGTAAGCGAAGGGCGTACTATGCTGACCGTGCACAAGGATGCGGTGGTCCGCCGCCAAGGCCAGGAGCTGGTCTTCGTGGTGGCCGACGGCAAGGCGGAGGCCAGGACGGTCAACCTCGGCGAGGCGATCGGCAGCCGCCTGGTGGTGATCGAAGGCCTGGACGAAGGCGATCTCGCAATCGTTCGCGGAAACGAGCGCTTGCGCCCCGGAGAGGCGATAAAGGTCAACGGGCAGTCGTCGTGACCCCAAAGCCCTGTCCGCCAGGTATTTCGAGCCGAGCTGGGTAAGATGGATTTCAACGACCGCCCCCCTTTGGAGCCCCTGCTTGAACGGTAGACCGAGATGAATCTGATCCGCCTTGCCATCGACCGGCCGATCGCCGTGATCTCGGCCGTTCTGATGGTGGTGCTGTTCGGCGTGCTGGCGCTGACCAGGATTCCGATCCAGCTGGCCCCCGATGTCCAACGGCCGGTGATCTCGGTGCGCACCTCCTGGGCGGGCGCCGCGCCGGCGGAGGTCGAGCGCGAGATCGTCAATCGCCAGGAAGACGTCCTGAAAGGCCTGGAGGGCGTGGTCGAGGTCCGCTCCGGCGCCGAGACCGGCCGCGGCAGGGTCACCTTGGAGTTCGAGATCGGCACCAACATGGATCGCGCCATGCTGCTGGTCTCCAACCGCCTAAGCGAGGTTTCCGGCTATCCGGACGAGGTCGATGAGCCGCGGCTCGATACCTCAGGCACCGACGACAATCCGATCGCCTGGTTCACGCTGACGCGCCTGTCCGGCAACGAGCGGCCGATCTACGAGTACGGCGACTTCGCCGAAGACGTGATCCAGGACCGCCTGGAGCGCGTGCCGGGCGTCTCCTCCACCAATGTCTTCGGAGAAAGCGCGCGCGAGATCCAGGTCACCGTCGATCCGCAGCTGCTGGCCCACTATCGCCTGACGGTAAGCGACGTGATCGACAAGATTCGCGAGGGCAACGCCTCGGTTTCGGCCGGCGACGTCGAGGAAGGCAAGCGCCGCTACGTCGTGCGCACCGAGGGCGAGCTCGACACGCTGGACGCCGTGCGCCACGTCGTGCTGCGCACCGAGGAAGACAGCGCCAC
>JBOHKJ010000285.1:0-2427 GCA_050728975.1 Kiloniellales bacterium
CGAGCAGACCGCGCCCGCCGACCCCGCAGCCGCGCCCGAAGAGGGCGCGCCCGCCGAATCGGCCCCCGCCGATTCGACTGCAGCCGGGCAGCCGCCGGCCGAGGAGAATCCCGTGGTGGCGCGCGTCGACGGCGAGGAAATCCGGGTCTCCGACGTGGTCGCCTCGGCCAGCGACCTGCCGCCCCAGTACCAGGCCCAGATCCAGCAGCTCTTCACGCCGATCCTCAACCGCCTGATCAATCAGAAGCTGCTGTCCAAGGCGGCGGCGGCCGAGGGCCTGGGTGACGATCCGGAGCTGCAGCTTCGGCTCGAAGAGCAGAAGCAGGTCCTGCTGCGCGAGCTCTATCTGCAGCGCAAGGTGGAGGAGAGCATCACCGAGGAGAGCCTCGCGGCGCGCTACGAGAAGTTCGCCTCCGAGTTCGAGGGCGAGGAGGAAGCGCGCGCCAGTCACATCTTGCTGAAGACCGAGGAAGAGGCCCGGACCGTCATCGCCCAGCTCGACGGCGGCGCCGACTTCGCCAGTCTCGCCAAGGAGCGCTCGGAAGATCCTGCCGGACGCAACGGCGGCGACCTCGGCTTCTTCACCCGCGAGGCGATGGTGCCGGAGTTCTCCGAGGCGGCCTTCGCCATGGAGGTCGGGACCTACAGCAAGGAGCCGGTGAAGAGCCAGTTCGGCTGGCACGTGATCAGGCTGGAGGAGCGCCGCACCAGCGAGGTGCCGCCCTTAGAGGAGGTGCGCGGCCAGCTCGACGAGGAGGCTTCGCGCGAGGTGATCCAGGGCCTGGTGGAGTCCGCACGCAGCGGCGCTACCATCGAGATGGTCGATCCCGAAACCGGCGAGCCGCTGCCGCCCGAAGGCGCGCCCGAAGCGCCCGCCGGGCAGAACTGAGGCCTGTCCCGCTACCGGCTCGTCGACACGACGCCATGGCTCCTCCACGCTCGCCGCTGGCGCCCGCCGCCTTCCCCAGCCTGCCGCCGGTCGCCGGTGCGCGTCTCGCCGCGCGCGCTTGCGGCGTGCGCTACAAGGACCGCACCGACGTCTGCCTCATCGAGCTGACGCCCGGAACGACGGCGGCCGGGGTCTTCACCCGCTCGCTGACCGCCTCGGCGCCGGTGCTCTGGTGCCGCAAGGCGCTGAAGGGCGGCAAGGCGCGCGCGATCCTGGTCAACTCCGGCAACGCCAACGCCTTCACCGGCAAGGCCGGCGTCAAAGCGGTGGACGAAGTGGTGCGCGCCACCGCGAAGGCGCTGGGCTGCCGGCCGCGCGAGGTGCTGGTGGCCTCGACCGGCGTGATCGGCGAGCCGCTGCCCGGCGAGCGCATCGTCGCCTGCCTGCCGGCGCTGATCGGCGATCTCGACGGCGGCCGCTGGAAGCAGGCGGCGGAAGCCATCATGACCACCGACACCTATCCGAAGGGCGCCAGCCGGCAGGTCGAGATCGGCGGTGCGACGGTCACCATCGACGGCATCGCCAAGGGCTCGGGCATGATCGCGCCCGACATGGCGACCATGCTGTCTTTCGTGGTAACCGACGCCAAGCTGCCGGCAAGCGTGCTGCGCGATCTCCTGAAGCGCGGCGCCGAGCGCTCTTTCAACTGCACCACCGTCGACGGCGACACCTCGACCAGCGACACCCTGGTGCTGGCGGCGACCGGCCAATCCAAGCACCCGCGCATCGCGCGCGCCGGCGACCCGCGCCTGCGCGCCTTCCGCGCCGCACTGGAGGACTTGCTGGTCGACCTGGCGCAGCAGGTGGTGCGCGACGGCGAGGGCGCGCAGAAGCTCGTCACCGTCACGGTCACCGGTGCCGCCTCCGCCAGGGCGGCGAAGATCGTCGGCCTTTCGGTCGCCAACTCGCCGCTGGTCAAGACTGCGGTCGCCGGCGAGGACGCCAACTGGGGCCGCATCGTGATGGCGGTCGGCAAGGCCGGCCAGAAGGCCGACCGCGACCGCCTGGCGATCTCCATCGGCGGCGTGAAGGTCGCCTCGAAGGGCCTGCGTGTCGCGGGCTACGACGAGGCGCCGGTCGCCGCCCACATGAAGGGCCGCGAGATCCTGATCGAGGTCGACCTCGGAATCGGCAAGGGTGCCGCCACGGTCTGGACCTGCGATCTCACCCACGGCTACATCGACATCAATGCCGACTACCGGAGCTGATACGGCGCCAGGCGAGGCCGGCTGTTGGCAGGCCGAAGCGGCGCCTCTCGCCGGCAAGCCGCTGCTGCTGGCCGCCGCGGTGGCGCTGGTCGACGTCGACGGCCGGGTGCTGCTGCAGCAACGCCCGCCCGGCAAGACCATGGCGGGCCGGTGGGAGTTTCCCGGCGGCAAGCTTCACGACGGCGAGACGCCCGAGGCCGGCCTGCTGCGCGAGCTCAAGGAGGAGCTGGCCATCGACACCCGCGCTTCCTGTCTGGCGCCCATCGGCTT
>JBOHKJ010000286.1:0-4708 GCA_050728975.1 Kiloniellales bacterium
TGGTTGAACCGTCTGTCTGTGGTTTTCCGCCGGACGGTCTGCCGGCCCGGCGGTCATAGATTGCTGGCCAGGAACTGCCGGAAGCGTTCCGAGCGCTGCTGGCCGAAGACGTCCCGCGGCGGTCCGCGCTCCTCGATCTGGCCTTGATGGAGGAAGATGACTTCCGAGGAGACTTCGCGCGCGAAGCCCATCTCGTGGGTCACCACGATCATGGTCCGTCCTTCCTCGGCAAGACCGCGCATGACGCGCAGCACCTCGCCCACCAGCTCGGGGTCGAGGGCCGAGGTCGGCTCGTCGAACAGCAGCAGCGTCGGCTCCATGGCAAGCGCGCGGGCGATCGCCGCGCGCTGCTGCTGCCCTCCCGAAAGGTGCGAGGGATAGTAGCTCAGCTTGTCGGACAGGCCGACCTTGTCGAGCAATGCCTTGCCGCGCTCCAGCGCCTCGGCCTGCGGTAGCTTCAGCACGTGGACCGGCGCCTCGATCACGTTCTCCAGTACGGTCATGTGGGACCAAAGGTTGAACTGCTGGAACACCATGCCGAGTCGCGCCCGGATGCGGTCGACCTGTTTACGGTCCGCCGGCACTGTCTTGCCGTCGCGCCCCTTGGTCATGCGGATCAGCTCGCCGCCGACCGAGACGCGCCCGCTGTCGGGGATCTCCAACAGATTGATGCAGCGCAAAAAGGTGCTCTTGCCGGAGCCGCTCGAGCCCAGCATGGCGATCACGTCGCCTTCGTGTGCGGTCAGCGACAGGCCCTTCAGGACTTCGAGCGCCCCGAATGACTTGTGCAGATCCTCGACGACCAGCGCCGCCTGTGTCTCGGCTTTGGCGGCGAGCGCCTCGGCCACGGACATGCAGCTTCCCTCTGTTCCTCGTCGTGCGGCGCCTTCTTGTTCGAGGCGCCTTCAGGCCTTGAAAGTAGTCAGGTTGCCCGCGCCTTGCCAAGCCCAAAGCCGTAACCGAGGTAGGGGCTTGGCGCCGCCCGGCCTTTGTCAGGGCAGGCTGGCGAGACGCGCTTTCAGGCGCTTCAAGGCGTCGAGCTCCGGCGCGCTTTCGGGCAAGCCCTGGGTCAGTTTCTCGGCCTCGGCAACCGCTTCCTCGCCGGGCTTGCGCTCGCCCAGAACCGCATAGGCGTTGGCGAGCCGCAGCCAATCGGCGAGGCTCCCGCCACCGTCCTTCAGCCGCGCCGCCAAGCTCTCGACCATCGAGCGGATGAAGACTTCGCGCTCCTCGGGGCTCATCGCGGACGCCGCTGCCATCTCCTCGGCCGTGGGGCCCGGGGCCGCGGGTTCCAAGGCCGGTCCTTCGGATGGTGGCGCCTCTTCGTCGGTGGCCGGCGGCAGGCCAAGCGTGGCCCGCGCGCGCGCCACCTGGGTTTCGACGATCGGCCGCCAGGGTGCGTCGGCAGGAGCGTTCGCCAATTGGCGGTTCCAGACGCCGAGCGCCTCCTCGACCTTTCCGTCCTGGGCCAGCGCGAGCCCGGCATAGAAGTTGGCGCGCGGCTCGTCGGGCGCGCGCTCGAGGGCCGCTGCAAAAGCCTGGCGCGCCGCATTCTCGACCCGGCCGTCGGCGCCTGCGACCAACACCTCGCCAAGCGCGGCATGGGTCTCGGCCGCGTCCTCGCCGCGGGCGATCGCCTCGCGGTAGGCCGTTGCTGCCTCCGGCCAGCGCCTCAGCGCGGCATAGCTCCGCCCCAGCACGAGCCAGCCGCGAGGGTCCGAGGGATCGGCCTCGAGGCGCTCGGCGAGCTGTTCGACGGCCGCCAGAACGGCTGGGTCCTCGGTGAACTCTTCGGTGGCTTGCTGTCGCTCGGCGAAGGGTCTGTCGGGCATGTCAGGATTGCCAAGCGCGAGATAGAGCCCAACAGCAAAGGCCGGCGCGAGAATCACGATCGCCAGGGCCGGCGAGCGGATACTCCTGCTGCCGGCTGGGGGGCAGGGCCGCTCCTGCGCGTCGGCGGCGAGCAGGCGCCGCTCGACCTCGCGTTTGGCGAGCGTCGCCTCTGCTGCGCCGATCAGGCCAAGCTCCTGGTCGCGGTCGATCTCGCTCAGCTGGTCGCGAAAGATCGACAGGCCGCGCGGCGCCCCGGCTGCGGGTGGCTTGCGGCGTGCCAGCAGCGGCCAGAGCAGCGGCGCGACGGCGGCCGCTGCAATGGCGGCAGCGAGCAGCCAGAAGATCACCGTCTCTGCTCCGGTTCTTCGAGAAGCGCGGTAAGGCGCAGCTGTTCCTCCGGCGAGAGCGCGGCGGCTTCCGCGGCGGCTTCCGCGGCGGGGCGCGCGCGGCGGCGTTTGAGTTGCTGTGCCATCAGTAGCGCACCCAGCAGCAACACCAACGCCGGTCCGAACCACAGCAGCCAGGTCGCCGGTTTCAGAGGCGGTCGAAGCAGCACGAAATCGCCGTAGCGGGCGACAAGGAAGTCTTTTACCTCCTGGTCGCTGTCTCCGGCCCGGAGTCTTTCGCGGACCAGGACTCGCAGATCGTGAGCGAGGTCGGCATTGGAGGAATCGATCGATTCGTTTTGGCAGACGAGGCAGCGAATCTCTTCCGATAGCGCACGTGCGCGCGCTTCCAGCGCCGGGTCGGCCAGCATCTCTCCCGGCTCGACGGCGCCGGCCGGCGTCGCAAGCAGCAGCAGGAGAACGAGCGGCAGCAGCCGGCCCATGACGACTACTTGCTTAGCTCGGCAATTAAGGGGCGCAGCAGCTCGTCGAGCGTCTCGGGGTAGAGCGGTCCGACGTGGCGGTAGCGAATCCGTCCCGTGCCGTCGATCACGAAAGTCTCCGGTACTCCGTAGACGCCCCAATCGATGCCGACCCGTCCGGTTTCGTCGGCGCCGATCGCCGTGAAGGGATCGCCGAGCTCGGCCAGCCACCGGCGCGCATCGTCCGGCTTGTCCTTGTAGTTGATGCCGTAGATCGGAACCCGGTTCTCGGCCGCCAGCTCCATCAGCAACGGATGCTCCGCCTTGCAGGGGATGCACCAGGACGCGAAGACATTGACCAGCTTGACTCCCGGTCCCTGCAGGAGCGCGCTCGACACGCCCTCCTTGTCGTAACCCCGAATCGTCGCGAGATCGAACTGCGGCACCGGTTGGTCGATCAGAGCCGATGGCAGCTTGTGCGGATCGCGGCCCGGCTGCAGACCCCAGAGGAAGACGCCGGCAATCGCCGCGAAGACCAGCGCCGGCAGCGCGAAGAGCAGATTGCGGCGCACATTCATGGGCTGTGCGTCCGCGCTCATTCCGCCGCGGCCAAGCTGCTACGTGCGGCCTTGGGCGCGCCGATCCGCAGGCGACGGTCGGACAGCGAGAGGAGGCCACCGAAAACCATGGTGAGCGCGCCGAGCCAGATCCATGGCACCAGCGGCTCGTGATAGATTCGCACGGTCCAGCCGGGACCGCCTTCCTGCTTGTCGCCGATCACGGCGTAGAGATCTGCGAGGCCCGTGGTGTGGATGGCGGCCTCCGTGGTCGGAATACGGGCAACCGGATAGAAACGCTTCTCGGGCGTCATGATCGCGACCGGCCGTCCGTCGCGGGTGACAGCGAAGCGGGCGATGTTGCTGGTGTAGTTGGGGCCCTGGCGTTGCTCGACGCCCTCGAAAGTATAGTTGTAGCCGGCCAGCTCGACTGTCTCGCCGGGCCGCGCCACCGTGATCAGCTCGCTCTTCCAGGCGGCGCTCGCGGTGATGCCGGCGATCGCGATTGCCATGCCGGTATGGGCGAGCGTCATGCCGTAGCTGGAGCGCGGAAGGCCCCTGGCGCGTTGCCAGGCAAGGGCGAGCGGAACGCGGAACAGCCGCACCCGCTCGGCCCAGTCAGTGAGGGTGGCGACGAACAACCAGGCGGCGAGGCCGAGGCCGAGCGGCGCCAGCAACGGACCGCCCTCGACCACCGCGGCGGCAGTCAGCGTCACGACTACGGCGGCGGCGAGGGCCAGCCACAGGCGCGGCAGCACGCTCGCCAGCTCCGCGCGCTTCCAGGGCAGCAGCGGGCCGATCCCCATGACGATCGCCAGCGGCACCATGATCGGCACGAAGGTGGCGTTGTAGAAGGGGGTGCCGACCGAAAGCTTACTGCCGCCGAGCGCTTCGATCAGCAGCGGGTAGAGGGTGCCGAGGAACACCGTCGCCGCAGCCGCGGCCAGCAGCAGGTTGTTCAACAAGAGAGCGGACTCGCGAGAGACCGGCGCGAAGAGTCCGCCCGGCTTCAACAGCGGCGCGCGAAAAGCGAAGAGCGTGAGCGAGCCGCCGATGGCGAGCCCCAGCAGCAGCAGGATGAAGACGCCGCGCTCCGGATCGGTGGCGAAGGCATGGACCGAGGTCAGCAGTCCGGAGCGCACGATGAAGGTGCCGATCAGGCTGAGCGAGAAGGTGAGGATGGCGAGCAGTATGGTCCAGACCTTGAGCGCGTCGCGCTTCTCGACGATCAGCGCCGAGTGCAGCAGGGCGGTGCCCATCAGCCAGGGCATGAAGGAAACGTTCTCGACCGGGTCCCAGAACCACCAGCCGCCCCAGCCCAGCTCGTAGTAGGCCCACCAGCTGCCGAGCGCGATCCCGCCGGTCAAGGCGCACCAGGCGGCGAGGGTCCAGGGCCGCACCCAGCGCGCCCAGGCGGCGTCGACCTTGCCCTCGATCAGCGCGGCGACCGCGAAGGAGAAGGCCATCGAGAAGCCGACATAGCCGAGGTAGAGCATCGGCGGATGGAAGG
>JBOHKJ010000287.1:0-21988 GCA_050728975.1 Kiloniellales bacterium
GCGCGACAGCGGCCCGCGCGCCGCCGCCGCCCGCCGCTAGGCGGGTCCGCCGCCCGCGCCCTATAATCGCCGGCCATGGCCGTCGAGCCGCCGCATATCCTGGTCGTCGACGACGACACCCGCCTGCGCGCCCTGCTGCAGCGCTACCTCCTTGAGCAGGGCTTCCGCGTGACCACGGCCGAGGATGTCGCCGATGCCCGCGCCAAGCTGACGGCGCTGGCCTTCGACCTCCTGGTGCTCGACATCATGATGCCCGGCGAGAGCGGACTCGCGCTGACCGCGGCGCTGCGCCGCGAGGGCGACGTGCCGATCCTGCTGCTGACCGCCATGAACGAGTCCGAGGATCGCATCGAAGGCCTGTCGCAAGGCGCCGACGACTATCTCTCCAAGCCCTTCGAGCCGCGCGAGCTGGTGCTGCGCATCAACGCGATCCTGCGCCGCGCCCGCGAACCCATCGCGGCGGCGCCCGAGCGCGTGTTCTTCGGCACCTACTGTTTCGACATGACGCGCGAGGAGCTGCGGCACGGCGAGGATTTCGTCCGCCTGACCTCGGCCGAGGCGACGCTGTTGGGCGTGCTGGCGCGCAACGCCGGCAAGGCGATGAGCCGCGAGGCGCTGTCGGCCGAGAACCCTGCGGTCGGCAATCCGCGCGCCATCGACGTCCAGGTGACGCGTCTCAGGCGCAAGATCGAAACCGATCCGCGCTATCCGCGCTTCCTGCAGACGGTGCGCGGCACCGGGTACATGCTGGTGCCCGACTGACATGGCCAGCCTCGGCGAAACCGCACCCAAGCGACCCTGGGTCAAGCGCTATCTGCCGCGCACCTTCCTCGGCCGCTCGCTGCTGATCATCCTGGTGCCGCTGGTATTGCTTCAGGTGATCTCGACCTGGATTTTTTACGACCGGCACTATGACACCATCACCCGGCGCTTGACCCAGGGCCTCGCCGGAGAGATCGCCGCCGTCATCGCCTTGATGGAGCGCGAAGACAATCCGCTGGACCGGACCCAGATCTTCGTCCTCGCCGACCGGGCGATGTGGCTCGACATCAGCTTCGAGCCCGGCGCCGAATTGCCGCCGCCGATTCCGCGCTGGTTCCCATCGATCCTCGACAACAAGCTCGAGGCCGCCTTGCAAGAGCGGCCCGGCCGCCCGGTCTGGATCGACACCGTCAGCCGCTCGCAGCAGGTCGAGATTCGCATCAAGCTCGCCGACGGCGTGCTGAAGGTCGTCGCCTCCCGCGAGCGGCTGTTCAGCTCGACGACCTACATCTTCATCATGTGGATGGTGGGCAGCTCGATCGTGCTGTTCGTCGTCGCCATGCTCTTCATGCGCAACCAGGTGCGGCCGATCCGCCGCCTCGCCGAAGCCGCCGATTCCTTCGGCAAGGGCCGCGACGTGGCGGACTTCAAGCCCGAGGGCGCGACCGAGGTGCGCCAGGCCGCCACCGCCTTCATCCGGATGCGCGAGCGCATCAAGCGCCAGATCCGGCAGCGCACCGCGATTTTGGCCGGCGTCAGCCACGATCTCAGAACGCCGCTGACCCGCATGAAGCTGCAGCTCGCCATGCTGCGCGCCACCCCCGAGGCCGAGAATCTCAAGGCCGACGTCGCCGAGATGGAGCACATGGTCGAGGGCTATCTCGCCTTCGCGCGCGGCGAAGGCGGCGAACCGACCCAGGATTGCGATCTCGGCGAGTTGCTGCGCGACCTGGTGGCGCGCTCGGCCGCCGACGATCGCCGGCTCACGCTCGAAACCGAGTCAGGCCTGGTCTTGCCGTTGCGGCGCGAGGCCATGCGGCGTTGCATCGCGAACCTGATCGGCAACGCGCTGCGCTACGGCAAGTCGGTCTCGGTCAGAGCCTCGCGACGCGCGCGCTCCGTCGAGGTCACGATCGACGACGACGGCCCCGGAATCGCCGAGAGCAATCGCGAGGATGTCTTCAAGCCGTTCTTCCGCCTGGAAGGCTCGCGCAATCCGGCAACCGGCGGCGTGGGGCTTGGCCTCACAATCGCCCGCGACGTGGTCCGCAACCACGGCGGCGACCTGTTGCTCGAGGCCGGGCCGCTGGGAGGCCTGCGGGCCCGCATCCTGTTGCCGGTTTAGTAGTGGCTTCTAATAGAGACGCCCGCCGTCGGGGACTTTGCGCTCGGGACCGATCAGCACCACCTCGCCGGCAGCGTCGGGAAATCCCAACACCAGGATCTCCGACATGAAGCTGCCGATCTGCTTGGGCGGGAAGTTCACCACCGCGGCCACTTGGCGGCCGACCAGCGTCTGCGGACTGTAGTGCGCGGTCACCTGGGCCGAAGTCTTCTTGACGCCGAGCGGCGCGCCGAACTCCACCCACAGCTTGAAGGCCGGCCGGCGCGCCTCCGGAAAAGGCTCGGCCTTGGCGATCGTGCCGACGCGAATCTCGATCTTGTTGAAATCGTCGAAGGAAATCGTCGCTTCGCTTTTCGGCATCGCTCCGCGCCACTCCAGTCCCGGTTCGAGCGCGGCGACGCTAGCATCCGGCCGCAAAGCACGACAAGGGCACCCCTGGAAACGCGAAAGGGCCGCCCCCAAAGGGCGGCCCCTCCTGCGTCGACGTTACGCGGCGGAGAGCCGAGCGCCGAAAGTCGGTCTGCCGGTTAGGCAGCGGCCTTCTTCAGTGCGGCCTTGTATTCCTCGATGCTCTCGGCGACGCGCTTGTTGATCAGCGCGGCCGCTTCGGTGTTCGACTTGGTGACCAGCCCACTCAGCTCGCTGAAGTTGGCGAGCGCGACCTCGTAGGCCCGCTTGGTCAGGTCGGCCTGCTTCTCGAGCTTCGCCTCGGCGGTCGAGGCAGCGGTGAGCTCCTGGGCGGCCTTGGCGGCTTCCTGGAAGCCGTCGCGCACGATCTCGGCCTGACGCTGGAACAGGCTCTGGACACCCTCGAAGGCAACGCGGTTGGCCTTGGTGAAGGTCTCGAAGGTCTTGCGCTGGGAGGCGATCAGGGCCTCGCCGTCGATGGACGGCAGCTTGAACTGCTCGGCCAGCTGGCTGTAGTCGGCGAGCTTGGCGAAATCGCCATTGGTAAAGGCGTTCTGGGTGGTGGTCTTGGCCATCGGGTCTCTCCTTACCGGGTCTAGCGGTGACACGTTTCTTGCTGCGCTGCACAATTGCAGCTTGCGAGTGTTATGTAAGCGGACCCCCAAGGCAGTCAAGGAGATTTTGCTGCATCGCACAAAATATATGACACTCAGCGCCTAACAAACTGAAATATGAGTGACATTTGTATTGTGCGGCGCGGCCCCGGGGAGCCCGGCGCCGGGCCGGCAAGCCTCAGGCCGCGACCCGGCGCGCCGGGCGCTCCATCAGGCGGGCCAGGCGGTCGAGGCGGCTGAGCGCCCGGTCGAGCGCCGCCATGGTGGCCGCCAGATCCTCGCTTTCGTCCCTGAACCAGACCCGGAGCGCCGCCAGATAGGCCGCCCCCAGTCCCTCGATCCGGAGCATGCCGAGCGGGCCGTCGCTGGCAAAGCCGGCCGCCTCCAGCATCCCGGCCAGCGTGCGGCGCAGGCGCAGCGTGCCGCAGACGAAGCCAACTGGACCGCAGGCTTCGGCGGCATAGATCCGGGACAAGGCTGCCCGATAGGGCTGAAGCGCGTCGAAGCGGCGCATCGTCACGTCGAACAACCGCTCCTTGGCCGTGCCTTCGAGCGGCTCCTGTTCCAGGCTTGCCAGTACCAGGCCGTCGACTCGGCGTGAGAAGGCCGAGAGGATTGCCGCCTTGGAGGGAAAGAGCGGATAGACCGCCGACAGCGGCTGTCCGCTTTCCGTGGCGATCTCGGCCAGGGACAGGCGCCGCCAGCCGCGCTCGGCGGCAAGGCTCATCGCGGTTTCGATGATCTGGATCGGCAGGTCGCCGGCCGTCTTGCCGCCTGCGGCTGCCTTGCCGGACGGCTTGCGGGTCTTGCGGGCCATTGTCGCGTCCCTCCCCTTCGGCTTGGCCGGCATCGCCGCCGGCCTTCTGAGTTATCTAGGGAGCGCAGGGCGTCGGCGCAAACCGCCGGGTGAAGCGGATCAATCGGCCTTGATGTCGGCGACACGACCGCCGCTCGCCCGCCTCAGCTCCTCGGGGGTCAAGCGGAAGACGCTGTTGGGCGTCCCGGCGGCCGCCCAGATCTCGCCGAGCGCCGTCAGATCGCGGTCGACAATCGCTATGGGCGGCTCCAGGTGGCCGAGCGGCGCCACGCCGCCGATGGCGAAGCCGGTGGTGCGGCGCACGAAGTCGGCGTCGGCCCGGCCGACCGCTTGGCCGATGGCGGCGGCAAGGCGTCGCTCGTCGACCCGGTTGCTCCCGCTCACCAGCGCCAGCACCGGGCGGCCGCTGGCGGCGCGAAACACCAGCGACTTCACGATCTGGGCGACATCGCAGCCGATCGCCGCCGCGGCCTCGGCGGCGGTGCGGGTCGAGGCCGGATAGGACCTCACTTCGCATTCGATCGCCAGCGCGGCCAGCGCGGCGCGCACCCGCTCGGCGCTGGAGACAGCGATCCGCTCGCTCACGAGGCGAGCTCGCGGCTACGCCGGGTCGCCTCGGCGACGGCGCGGATCATCAGCCCTTCCAGGCCGTCCGGCGCCCGCAGCACCTTGAGGGCCTCGAGCGTCGTGCCGCCGGGACTCGAGACGTTCTCGCGCAGCTTGGCCGGGCTCTCCCTCGCCTGCCGCAGCAGCTCGCCCGACCCGGCCACCGTCGCCCGGGCCAGCCGCGCCGCCAGCCCGGCCGGCAGGCCGGCTTCGATCCCGGCCGTCTCCAGGCACTCGGCGAGAAGAAAGACATAGGCCGGACCGCCGCCGGAAACCGCCGTCACCGGATCGAGCAGTCCTTCGTCTTCGACCCAGGCGGTCTCGCCGACCGCCGCCAGCAGCGCGCTGCAGTCGGCGCGCTGCCGGTCGCTGACCCGCGCATTGGCGACCAGCACGCTGATGCCGCGCCCCACCGCCGCCGGCGTGTTGGGCATCGCACGCACCACTGCCGCCTCATCGCCGAGCGCGGCAGCGAAGCCGGCCAGCTTCTTC
This sequence comes from Kiloniellales bacterium, assembly GCA_050728975.1. Classification (GTDB taxonomy): domain Bacteria; phylum Pseudomonadota; class Alphaproteobacteria; order Kiloniellales; family JBOHKJ01; genus JBOHKJ01. Next base: position 5,045 of record JBOHKJ010000287.1, read on the forward strand.
CCGGCAATGATGGAAAGAAAAGCCGTCTGCGGATCGACGAAGCGGCGGTAGCTCCCAATGGTCGCGTCGAGCTGTTGCGGCTTGATCGCCAGCACCACCACCCGGGGCCGGAAGCCGCCCGGGAGCTCATCTGCCGCAGCGACAGCGGCGATGCCGCGTCCGGCGAGAGCCTCGTGCGCCGGCGCCATCGGCTCGACCACCATCGCATCCGATGCGGCAAGGCCGCGCGCCTGCCAGCCTTCCAGCAGAGCACCGCCCATCTTGCCGCAGCCGACCAGCAGCAGCGGTCCCTTGACGGCCGAGACAGACGTCATGCGGCGATTGCGTCAGGCCTCGCCGACGGTGTCAAGTAAGGCGATGCCCATGGCTTCTTCGACGCTGCGCCCGCCCCACACCAGCATCTGGATCGCCGGGTAAAGGCGCTCGCATTCAGCCACCGCTGTATCGACCAGATCTTCGAGCTGTTCGACGCTGGCACCGGCAGTGCCGCGGAGCGGGACGGTGTGTCGAAACACCGTCTCGCCCTCGCCCGCCAGCAGATCGAAATGGCCGAGCCACAGCCGCTCGTTGAAGGCGGCGATCATCTCGCGCGCGCCGGTCATGGAGTGCTTGGGTACCCGGAGGTCGAAATGACAGGAGAAGAAGATGGCGCCGACCTCCTGACGCCAGGCAAAGTGCAGGAAATAGGCAGACCAGCGTCCTTCGACCTCCACCATCAGCTCGCTCTCGTCGTGGCGGTCGAAGGTCCAATCGTTGGCGATAACCAACTGCTCCAGCAGATCGAGCGGGTTTCCAGGATTCTTGGATAGCGGCCCCTGTGGATCCATGGTGTCGGCGGCTCCCCCTTTGGCAGCTACGCCCGGCGATAGGCGTTCCCCCGGCGGACTCACCCTGCCGCAGCCGAGATATGGATGGCAGCGCGGCCTCACCTACAACATCTAGGGTGCCACCTTCGATTCCGCAGCGCAACCACTTGTCGCGGGGATATCTCCGCCAAGGGCAGCGGCTTGTGCGATTCGAGAATTGCTGGCAGCGGTGCCGCGACACGCGGAGCCTGGCGCGCCTAGTCCTTGCCGGGACCGCCGCGACGCGGACGCTGCGCGCCGGCCGACTTCCCTTCCAGCGCCGCCAGCCGTCTCTCCAGCATGGCCACCTGGGCCGAGAGACGCTCCTGCTCGTCGCGCGCTTTCATGGCGAGCGCTCTCACGACCTCGAACTCCTCGCGCGGCACCAGGTCGAGGCCGGCGAGCCACCGCTCGACCGTCTCGCGGAAACGCGCCTCGAACTCCTGACGCATCCCGGTGGCGACACCGAGCGCGCCGCTCGCCAGCCGCGCCAGATCGTCGAGCAGCCGGTTGTCGCTCTGCATGCCGTTCCTCCTATGTCGAGCCGGTCGGCCAGTATGGTCCGGGCGCACGCGCAGCGGCAACTGCTGCGCTTCGCCTGGGCCGCTCTCTTCCCAGCGCGCCTTGGCGCACCTATAAGGGACGGGCCTCGGCCAGCTCTTTGGGTTGCCTTCCATGATTCTCGTCACCGGCGGCGCTGGCTTCATCGGCTCGAATCTGGTCGCCGCGCTCGCCGAGCGCGGTCAGGCGGTGGTGGTCGCCGACCGTCTGGGCAGCGACGGCAAATGGCGGAACCTCGCCAAGCACGAGCTGGCCGATCTGGTCGCGCCGGAGTCGATCTTCGATCTCCTGGAGCGCGAGGGAGCGAACATCGAGGCTGTGGTGCATCTGGGCGCCATTTCCGACACCACCGAGCGCGACGCCGATGCGCTTATGGAGAACAACTTCCGCCTCTCTCGCGCCCTCTGGCTGTGGTGCGCCAAAAAAAACCGCCCGTTCATCTATGCCTCGTCCGCCGCCACCTACGGCGACGGCAGCGAGGGCTTCGACGACGCGGCGACGCTCGAATACCTGATGCGCCTCAGGCCGCTCAATGGCTACGGCTGGAGCAAGCAACTCTTCGACCGCTGGATGGCGCGCCAGCTCGCCGCCGATGGACCGCGCCCGCTGCAATGGGCCGGCCTCAAGTTCTTCAACGTCTACGGACCCAACGAGTATCACAAGGCAGGGCAGGCCAGCGTTGCGTTCCATCTGTTCCGCCAGGTCAGCAAGGGCGAGCCGGCGCGCCTGTTCCAGTCGCATCGCCCTGACGTGGCCGACGGCGAACAGCAGCGCGACTTCGTCTGGGTCGGCGACTGCGTCGAGGTGATTCTCTGGCTGCTGGAGAACCGCAAGGTCAACGGGCTGTTCAATCTCGGCACCGGCCGGGCGCGCTCCTTCGCGGACCTGGCACGCGCAGTCTTCGCCGCCATGAAGCGCAACGAGAACATCAGCTACGTGCCGACGCCGGAGGCGATCCGCGACAAGTACCAGTACTTCACCGAGGCCAGGATGGAACGCCTCACGACGGCCGGCTACGCGCGCCCCTTCACCTCGCTCGAGGAGGGTGTGGCAACCTACGTCACGCAATACCTCGCCACGGCCGATCCCTATCGATGAGCGACTCGCATTGATGTCCGAGCTTCCGCTGCTGGGCGCACTCGCTTTTCCCGACATCGACCCGGTGATCTTCGAGATCGGGCCCTTCGCGCTGCGCTGGTATGCGCTGGCCTACATTGTCGGCCTGCTGCTCGGCTGGCGCTATTGCCGTTGGCTCGGCCGCAAGGCGCCGGAGCGGATCGCGCCCGAAGTCTTCGACGACCTGCTGCTCTGGGCGACACTCGGCGTCATCCTCGGCGGTCGGCTGGGCTACGTGGTCTTCTACAACCTCGAAGCCTACCTATCCAATCCGCTCGATATCCTCATGGTCTGGAAAGGCGGCATGTCGTTTCACGGCGGCGCGCTCGGCGTGATTCTAGCTTGTCTGCTGTTCGCGCGGCGGCACGGCATTGCCTTCTTCGCGCTGGCCGATCCGGTCGCCGCGGCGACGCCGATCGGACTCTTCTTCGGCCGCATCGCCAACTTCGTCAACAGCGAGCTCTATGGCCGCCCCACCGACCTGCCCTGGGGCATGGTCTTCCCTGCCGACCCCGACCGGCTGCCGCGGCATCCGAGCCAGCTCTACGAGGCGGCGCTCGAAGGGGCGGTGCTATTCCTGCTGATGCTGTTCCTGGTGCGCAAGGGCGCGCTCGGAAAGCGCTGTCTGCTCTCGGGCGTCTTCCTCGCCGGCTATGCGCTGGCCCGCATGAGCCTCGAGCAGCTGCGCCAACCCGATCAGCAGCTGGGATTCCTCACTGCCGGCACCACCATGGGGCAGTGGCTGTCGCTGCCGATGCTGGCCTATGGGCTCTATCTGATCTGGCGTGGCATCGGACGGCGGGCGTGAGCGTCATGGCCAAGGCCGCGCCCGCTTCGCGATCGGCCACCGAGCGTCTCAAGGCGCGCATCGCGCGCGAGGGCGCGATCACCGTCGCAGAGCTCATGGCCGAGGCCCTGATCCATCCCGAGCGGGGCTACTACAGCAGCCACGACCCCTTCGGCGCCGCCGGGGATTTCGTCACCGCGCCCGAGATCAGCCAGATGTTCGGCGAGTTGATCGGCCTCTGGTGCGCCGAGGTCTGGCGCCTGATGGGCGAGCCCGCGACGCTCGGCCTGATCGAGCTTGGGCCCGGCCGCGGCACGTTGCTGGCCGACGCTTTACGCGCCGCCAGGCTGGTGCCGGAGTTTCGGGCCGCGCTGACGCTCCATCTGGTCGAAGCGAGCCCGCGGCTCATCGACACTCAGCGCGCGCGGCTGGCCGCGCCGGGCGACGCGCCCTCCGCGACCTGGCACGCCGACCTCGGACGGGTGCCGGAGGGACGGTTCATCCTGATCGCCAACGAGTTCTTCGACGCGCTGCCGGTTCGCCAGTTCGAGAACAGCGCGAACGGCTGGCGCGAGCGGTTGGTGACCCTCGATCCCGAGACCGGCGCACTGACCTTCGCGCTCTCGCCGCCTTCGCCGCTTGCCGGTCGTGCGGTCCCCGCGGCGCTGGCGCAGGCGCCGGCCGGCACGGTCTTCGAAGCGTCCCCGGCAGCCAGTAGCCTGGCGAACACGATCGGCCGTCGCGCTGCCGTCCACGGCGGCGCCGCACTGATCGTCGACTACGGCTACGAAACGCCGCCCGGCCGGCCGACGCTGCAGGCGCTGCGCGCTCATGCCCGCCACGAGGTCCTGGACGAGCCCGGCTCCGCCGACCTGACGGCCCACGTCGATTTCGCCGCGCTCGCCGCCGCCGCCATGGCCGCAGGCGCGCGCGTTCAAGGACCGACGCCGCAGGGCGCCTTTCTCGAAGCGCTCGGCCTCGCCCAGCGCGCCGAGGGACTGAAGCGGAGCGCCAATCCGTCTCAGGCCGAGGCCATCGAGACCGCGCAACGGCGACTTGCCGATCCCGAGGCCATGGGCATGCTCTTCAAGGCGGTGGCGATCGCCGATCCGGCGCTGCCCCCGCTGCCGGGTTTCGCAGTGTAGAGCGGCTTCACGCGAGCGAGCGGAACCCCGAACCGGTTCCACTCGATCGCGATCCGCTCTACAGTCGCCGCACTTCATGTCCACGTTTCTCACCGCCGAGCCGCTTACCCGCACGCCGCGCCTGCGCCACGGCTTCTTCACCCGCCTGGGCGGCGTGAGCGAAGGGCTCTTCGCCTCGCTCAACTGCGGCCTCGGCTCCGGCGATGAGATCGAGAAGGTGCGCGAGAACCGCCGCCGAGCTGCCGATGTCCTCGCGCTGGCGCCTGAAAATCTCCTGACCGCCTATCAGGTCCACTCGACAGAGGTCGCGGTGGTCGAGCGGCCCTGGTCGCACGAGGAGCGCCCCAAGGTCGACGCCCTGGTCACCAATCGCCCGGGTATCGGTCTCGGAGTCCTCAGCGCCGATTGCGGGCCGCTGCTGTTTGCCGATGCCGAGGCCGGGGTGATCGGCGCGGCCCATGCCGGGTGGCGCGGCGCGCTGTCGGGCGTCGCCGAGGCGACCGTCGAGACGATGGTTTCGCTCGGCGCCGAGCGCGCGCGGATCGCCGCCGTGCTGGGACCGATGATCGCGCAACCCTCCTACGAGGTCGGGCCCGAGTTCCCGACGCCCTTCCTCGCCGCCGATCCGGACAACGCCGCCTTCTTCGAAGCGGCGCCGCGTGCCGGACATTTCCACTTCGATCTCGCCGGCTTCATCCTGCGCAAGCTGGAGGCGCTCGGCCTCGCCGGCGTGAGCCGCGTCGAGGGCGACACCTGCGCCGACGACGCGCAGTTCTTCAGCTACCGCCGCGCCTGTCTCAAAAAAGAACAGGACTACGGCCGCGGGCTGTCGGCGATCGCGCTTTCGGACTAGCCGGGATGGCGCTTCACTTCACCGCCGAGGAGCTCGCGGAGCGACAGGCACGAGTCTGTCGGGCCCTGCGCGCGCGCCGGCTCGACGGATTGCTGATCTTCCGGCAGGAATCGATGTTCTACCTGACCGGCTACGACACCTTCGGCTACGTCTTCTTCCAGTGCCTCTACCTCGGCGCCGACGGCAGGATGACGCTGCTCACCCGCGCGCCCGATCTGCGCCAGGCGCAGCAGACCTCGACGATCGAGGATATCCGGATCTGGGTCGACGACCCCGAGGCGCGGCCCGCCGAGGAGCTGCGCAGCATTCTGGAGGAGCGCGGCTGCCGAGGCGGAAGGCTCGGCGTCGAGTACGAGGCCTATGGCCTCACCGCACGCAACGGCAAGCGCCTCGAAGTGGCGCTCGAGGGAGTCTGCAGCCTGGAAGACGCCTCCGATCTCGTTTCCGAGCTGCGGGCCGTCAAGAGCGCCAGCGAGATCGCCTATGTCCGCTCGGCCGCCGAGCTGGCCGACCGGGCCTGGGATACCGCGCTGCCGTTGATGAAGCCCGGCGTCTTCGAGGGCGCGATCCTCGCCGCCATGCAGGGCGCGATCTTCGCCCGCGGCGGCGACTATCCGGGCAACGAGTTCATCATCGGCTCGGGTCCCGGCGCGCTGCTGTGCCGCTACTTCGCCGGCCGGCGCCACCTCTCCGGCGACGATCAGCTGACCCTGGAGTGGGCCGGCGTCGACCGCCACTACCACGCCGCGATGATGCGCACCGCGGTGATCGGCAAGGTTCCGCCGCGCCAGCGCGAGATGCACCAGGTAGCCCGCGACGCGCTGCTGGCGGTCGAGGCGGCGCTGGCGCCCGGCCGCCCGGTCGGCGACGCCTTCGACGCCCACGCCAAGGTTCTCGACCAGGCCGGCTACGGCGCCCACCGGCTCAACGCCTGCGGCTATTCGCTTGGCACCACCTTCTCACCGAACTGGATGGACTGGCCGATGCTCTATCGCCGCAATCCGGTCGAGGTGGCGCCGGGCATGGTATTCTTCGTCCACATCATCATCTTCGACAGCGAGCGCGGATTGGCCATGACCCTCGGGCGAACCTCGCTGATCGACGACCGCGGGGCCGAGCCGCTGTCGCGCACGCCGCTCGACCTGACGACGGTTTGAGGGCAGGCGCCATGCCCTACCTCTTCATGATGCTGTGCTTCCTCGTTCTCGCGGTGCTGGTAAGCTGCGTCCTCCTATGACTCCAGTTAAGGCCCTGCTCGCCCTGTCGCTGCTGGCCGCCTTTGCCGCCTGCGGCGAGCTGCCGCGCCCCTTTGCCGCGGAGTCGCGCGGCGACAATCCGCTGCTGACCCTCGACGGCCGCGCCGGCGCCCTGGTGCTACCCTTCGATCACCTGCCCCCGGGGACCACGCGCGCGGCAGCCGAGGCTGCGCGCAGCGCGCTGGCGGGTGCCCTGGTGGCCGAGGGACTCCCGAGCGTCACCAGCGGCGGCAATCGGGAAAGCCTGCTGGTCGCCGGTACGGTCGAGCTGCGCGGCAAGGGCTCGGGCAAGAGCGAGGAGGTCGTCGCCCTCTGGCGTCTGCTGGACACGAACGGCAGAGCGCTGATCCAAGCGGAACAGCGGCGCGCCCTGCCGGCGGGCAGCTGGAGCAGGAAGGCGGACGAGATCTTGACGGAGCTGGCTGCCGAGGCCGCCCCCGAGCTCGCCGCCCGGGCGCTCGGGCCGGCCGAGTCTCCGGCAGCCATTCCCGGTTATCCGGACGCCCGGCTGGTGCTGCTGCCGCCCGATCCGGCGCCCGGCGACTCTGCCGACAGCCTGCCGAAAGCTCTCGCCGAAAAGCTCGCGGAGGCCGGAGTTCCTCTGGGCCGGAAGATCGAGAAGCGCGACCTGCTGCTGCGGGGCAAGATCAGGCTCGAGCCGGCCGGCAGCACCCTCGACCAGGTCACGCTGCAGTGGGTCCTGGTGCGAGCCAGCGACGGGGCCGAGCTGGGCGAAGTGAGCCAGCAGACCCTGGTCCCGGCCGGTAGCCTGAACGGCCGGTGGGGGGAAAGCGCACACGAGGCCGCCCTGGGCGCCGCCGACGGCCTGCTCGAGCTCATCCGGGAGCTTCCGCTTCGACCCCGGGGAACGGCCGGACGCAACGCTTCGAACAAGGTCTGAGCGTCCCCGCGCGGCAGCGGCCGGCGCAGCGGCGAACCCTCCGGTGAAGGTCGTTTACAGGGCCGGAGGGCGTTGATAAATTCCGCGCGCCCCGGGCGAGGGGCAGCCAGGAAAGCGGCCGCGCGGGTGCGGTGGCAAAGGGTCGAGCGGCGCGGTCTGACGCGCCAGCGCACCAGCCAGGGATAGTCGGCATGAAAGTCCTGACCGGCAACAGCAATCGGCCGCTGGCCGAGGCCATCTCGGCATTTCTCAATCTGCCGATGACCAAGGCCAGCGTGCGCCGCTTTTCCGACATGGAGATCTTCGTCGAGATCCACGAGAACGTCCGCGGCGAGGACGTCTTCATGATCCAGTCGACCTCCTATCCGGCGAACGACAACCTGATGGAGCTGCTGGTCGCCCTCGATGCGCTGAAGCGCGGCTCGGCACGCCGCATCACCGCCGTCATCCCCTATTACGGCTACGCCCGCCAGGACCGCAAATCCGGCCCGCGCACGCCGATCTCGGCCAAGCTGGTCGCCAACCTGATCACCTCGGCCGGCGCCGACCGGGTTCTCACGCTCGATCTCCATGCCGGGCAGATCCAGGGCTTCTTCGACATCCCGACCGACAACCTCTTCGCCGCGCCGGTCTTCATCAAGGACATCCTGAAGCGCTACGACAACGGCAAGCTGACCATCGTCTCGCCCGACGTCGGCGGCGTGGTTCGCGCGCGGGCGATCGCCAAGCGACTCGACGCCGATCTGGCGATCATCGACAAGCGGCGCGAGCGGGCCGGCGTCTCCGAGGTCATGCACATCATCGGCGACGTGGACGGTCGATACTGCGTCCTGGTCGACGACATCGTCGACTCCGCCGGCACGCTCTGCAACGCCGCCGTGGCGCTCAAGGAGGCCGGCGCCAACAGCGTCTGCGCCTATGTGACGCACGGCGTGCTGTCCGGCGGCGCGGTGGCGCGGGTGTCCTCTTCGCCGATCGAGGAGCTGGTCATCACCGATTCTATCCAGGCTACCGAAGCCGTGCGTGTCGCGCACAACATCCGGCAGCTCACCATCTCGCCCTTGCTGGGCGAGGCGATGCGCCGGATCAGCGACGAGCATTCAGTTTCGAGCCTGTTCGAGATGCCCGTGGGGTGATCCCACGGCGTCGGGCGACGGCACCCCTGGAGGCCGTGCCCGCACACCGCCGCGCGGAGACGCGCGACGGACAATCTGAGAGGAGTAGAGAGTCATGTCAGCAGTCAACACCCTCGCGGTGGAATCGAGGGAGCGGGCCGGAAAGGGGGCCGCCCGCGCCGTCCGCCGTTCGGGACGCGTACCGGGCGTGGTCTATGGCGCACGCCAGGACCCGGCCTTGATTTCGCTAGACCCCCGCGACCTGATGCGCGAGCTTGAGCGCACCGGCTTCTTCGCCCGCCTGTTCGATCTGGCGTTAGGCGGAAAGAAGGAGCGCACACTGGCGCGCGACGTGCAGTTCGACCCGGTCACCGACCGGCCGATTCACGTCGACTTCCTGCGCGTTAGCGACGACACGACGCTTAAGGTCGAAGTCCCGGTAGTGTTTCTCAATCAGGGCGCTTCGCCGGGCCTGAAGCGCGGCGGCGTGCTCAACATCGTACGCCACGAGATCGAGCTGATCTGCCGCGCCGACACGATCCCCGAGAAGCTCGAGGGCGATCTCACCGGCCTCGACATCGGCGACAGCCTGCACATCTCGATGATTCCGCTGCCCGCCGGCGTCAAGCCGACCATCGCCCGCGACTTCACCGTTGCCACGATCGCGGCACCGAGCGCGGTGAAGGCCGAGGCTGCGGAAGCCGCCGCTGCTGCCGCTGCCGCCTTGGCCGCTGCCGCCGTACCGGCCGAGGGCGAAGAGGGTGCGGAAGGCGAGGCACCGAAGGAAGGCGAGGCCGCCGACGAGAAGAAGGACGAGAAGAAGAAGGACTAAGCCTCTCCTCTCGAGCCTGCTGGTGCCCTTTCCATGTTGCTGCTGGTCGGCCTCGGCAATCCCGGCCGGCGCTATGCTGCGAACCGGCACAATATCGGCTTTCTGGTCCTAGACGAGATCGCCCGCCGCTACGGATTCGGCCCTTGGCGCACCCGCTTTCAAGGCGAGGTCGCCGAGGGCCGGATCGGCGGCGCGCGCGTGGTCGCCCTCAAGCCGCAAACCTTCATGAATCTCTCCGGCCAGTCGGTCGGCGAGGCGATGCGTTTCTTCAAGCTCGAGCCGGAAGACGTCCTGGTGGTTCACGACGAAATCGACCTTGCGCCCGGCAAGCTGCGCGTCAAGCCGGGCGGCGGCGCGGCCGGTCACAACGGGATCCGCGACATCATCGATCATATCGGTCCCGATTTCCGGCGCCTGCGTCTCGGCGTCGGCCACCCCGGCGAGAAGGGAGAGGTGCACGGCCACGTGCTGCACGACTTCGCCAAGGCCGACCGGGAATGGCTGGTCCCTTTGCTCGAGGCGGTGACCGAGGAGTTCTCGCGTCTGGTCGCGGGCGACGCCAACGGCTTCATGTCGCGCGCCGCCCAGCACCTGGTGCCGCCGCGCCCCAAGACCGAGCCAAAACTCCAGAGCGGCGAATCGCAACAAAAAGAAACGAAAAAGAAAGACCCGGAGAATGGGATTTAACTGCGGCATCGTCGGCCTGCCGAACGTCGGCAAGTCGACGCTTTTCAATGCCCTGACCGAAACCGCCGCGGCCGAAGCCGCGAACTATCCCTTTTGCACCATCGAGCCCAACGTCGGCCGCGTGTCGGTGCCCGACGAGCGCCTCGACACGCTGGCCAGGCTCGGCAAGTCGGCGAAAATCATTCCGACCTATCTGGAATTCGTCGACATCGCCGGGCTAGTGCGCGGCGCCTCGAAGGGCGAAGGGCTGGGCAATCAGTTCCTATCCCACATCCGCGAGGTCGACGCGATCGTTCAAGTGCTGCGCTGCTTCGGCGGCGAGGTGACCCACGTCGAAGGCTCGATCGATCCGCTGCGCGACGCCGACACGGTGGAGACCGAGCTGATGCTGGCCGATCTGGAGAGCGTTGAGAAGCAGCTCGACAGCAACGCCAAGCGCGCCAAGGGCGGCGACAAGGAGGCGAAGGAACGCCTCGCCGTGCTGGAGCCGGTGGCGGCTGCGCTACGCGAAGGCAGGCCGGCACGCAGCGTGAAGCTGGCGCCCGAGCTGCTGCCGGTGTTCCGGCAACTGCAATTGCTGACCGCCAAGCCGCTGCTTTACGTCGCAAACGTCGAGGAGGATGCAGTGGCGAGCGGCAACGCGCTCTCGCAGACGGTCGGCGAGCGCGCCGCCGCCGAGGGCGCCGGTGCGGTGGTGATCTCGGCGGCGATCGAGGCCGAGGTGGCGCAGCTCTCCGATCCTGCCGAGAAGCGCGAGTTTCTGGAAAGCCTCGGACTCGAGGAAACCGGCCTGACGCGGCTCATCGAAGCCGGCTACGCGCTGCTCGACCTGGTTACCTTCTTTACCGTCGGCCCCAAGGAGGCGCGCGCCTGGACGGTCCAGCGCGGCACCAGGGCGGCCCAGGCGGCCGGCGTCATCCACAGCGACTTCGAGCGCGGATTCATCCGTGCCGAAACCATCGCCTACGACGATTTCATCGCCTGCAGCGGCGAGCAGGGCGCAAAGGATGCTGGCAAGATGCGCTCCGAGGGTCGCGATTACGTGGTCGCCGACGGCGACATCTTTCACTTCCGCTTCAACTTGTAATCGCGTCGCGTCAGTTGCTCTTCCTCTTACTGCCCATCACCTGCTGCATGATCCGCATCATCTCGCCCTGCAGGACCGGCGCGATGTCCGACATATAGGCCGGGAGCTTCTTGGCGATCGAGCGCCCTTCCGGCGAGCCGTAGAAGCTGGTCATGGCTTCGAGTTCGTCGGCCGTGAAGGTGCGCACCAGAGAAGCGAGCATCGCGGTGCGCAGCGCGGTTAGATCGACCTGTGCGACAGCCTCTTCGAAGGCCTGCTGATCGGCCGGCTTCAGGGCGCCGCTGCTGCTCATGTGATCCTTCAGGTTGTCGAACAGCGTGTGCGGAGGAACGGCTTCGAGGTAGGCCTCCGCAGAGGACTGACGGTTCTCCGGCGTGTCGGTTGCCGCGCCGGCCGGCGTAGTCGCCATCGCAATGGTCAGAATCAAGCCCGCAAACAGCGCCTGTCCGCGCATCGCGCGTCTCCCTCTTTTCCTGTCAGATATGAGATCGAATCTGCGACACCCGGACTGGCCTGTCGACCTGTCGCGCCGGCTCGTGCAGAATTGCCCCCGATATTCTACGGGCCGCCAAAGCGGAGCTCGAACGGAGGAATGCAGCGAACATGTCGGAATGGCTGAAGCTCAAGGCCCGAGACGGCCACGAATTCGGCGCCTATCTCGCCCAGCCGCGCGGCAAGCCGCAGGCGGGACTGCTGGTGATCCAGGAGATCTTCGGCGTCAATGCCCACATGCGGACGGTCGCCGACGGCTTTGCAGCCGAGGGCTACCTCGCCATCTCGCCGGCGGTCTTCGACCGGATGGAGCGCGGTGTCGAGCTGGGCTACGACAGCGAAAGCGTGTCGCGGGGCCGCGACCTGCGGGCCAGGCTCGACTGGGAGAAGACGGCCGACGACCTGCGTGCCGCCGCGGATGCCGTGGCCTCCGCCGGCAAGGTCGGCTCGGTCGGCTACTGCTGGGGCGGAACGCTGGTCTGGCTGACCGCCACGCGCGGCATTGCCGCCGCCGGCGTCGGCTACTACGGCGGGCAGATCGGCCAGTACATCGACGAGAAGCCGGCCTGTCCGCTCCAGCTCCACTTTGGCAAGACCGACGCCTCGATCCCGCTCGAGGGCGTGGCCGAGATCGGCCGGCGCCACCCCGAGGTCGAGATCCACCTCTACGATGCCGGCCACGGCTTCAACTGCGACCACCGCGGCAGCTACCACAAGGAGAGCGCGGAGCTGGCGCTCACCCGCACGCTCGGGTTCCTCAAGCGCTATCTGGAATAACCCGCCGGCCCGCCCCCACCGCCAACTCGCCAAGCGCCGCATTGCCGAGCGCCGCATTGTCGAGTGGCGGGCGCGTTACCATGTTCTAGCGATGCGCTTCTTCGGGAAGGCGACTGGGCTGCTATCGCTGCTGTTCCTCGCGGGTTGTGCCGGGGCGATGCCGTCGCCCTATCAAGCCTTCGACGGGCGCTACGGCTTCAGCGAGCGCACTCTCGGCAACGCCACCGAGGTGCATTTTGCCGGCAACCGCCTGACCCCGCGCGAGACCGTCGAGGACTTCGCCCTTTATCGCGCCGCGGAGGTGACGCTCGCCTCCGGCTTCGAGCGCTTCGCGGTGATCGGCAACGAAGTCGAGCAGACCACCACTCGCTACTACAACAACTACGGCCCCTGGCCCTACCGGCCGTACTACCGGCCGCACTACCGCCACTACGGCTATCCCTTCTACGGCTATCCCTTCTATCCGCGGCCCTATTTTCCGCCGACGGTCAGTGTCGAGACACGCTACCAGGCGATCCTGACCATCGTACCGTTTAGGGGCCAGCCACCGGAGCGAGCGATCCGGGTGGAAGAGGCCGAGGCAGTGGTGTCGCGGCTCGCGGCACAGGTCCACCCGCCGCCGCCCACCAGCTGACGAGTGTCTAGCGACTCGCGCTTCGCGCGGTCGCCAGCAGCGTCGGTCCGTAGACCAGCAGGAACAGCAGGAAGGCGGCGATCCAGGCGGCTCCCGCCGGATGAAGCAGCCAGTCCGCCGCCGGGACGAGCGCAGTGGCCACGCGCGTCAGCGCCGCGAGCGTCACCAATCCATAGATCGCAACCGTGCCGGGCCCCGCTTCGAGCAGCCGCCCGGTATGGCCGAGCGTCGCCCGCGTCATGACCGCGAGCGTCATGCCGCCCATGGCGCCGAGACCCAGCGCGTGCAGCGCTGCGCTGGGAGAAATCGCGGAGTCCAGCGCCTGCAGCGCCAGCAGGCCGAACCCGAGCGGCAGCCAGAGGTAGGCGAGATGCAGCATCGCAAGCAACGGCTCGGCCAGAGTCGACCAGCCGCGCCAGCGCAGCAATCGCAGCAGGTTCATTGCCGCGGCCAGGCCGGCAGCAAGCGCGAACGGCATCCCATCGACTTCGAAGACAAAGAGCGCCAGCGCGACCAGGGTGACTAGCAGGCTCGCGCGGTCGAAGGTGCTGAAGGGCGCCGGCAGCGCAGGGACCTGCCGCTTGACGAGCCAGTTGCGGGTGAACGAGGGAACGATCCGGCCCCCGATCAAGGCGATCAGGAAGGTCATGACGGCAAGCCCGATCCGCTCGCCGAGCGCGTAGGACGGACTGACGCCCAACAGCTCGAGATGGCTTATCAAGTTGCCGGCGAAGAACAGCGCCACCGCGAGCGCCACCGGCAAGTTGCGCCAATTGCCGCCGCTGAGAATCTCGCGCAGGATGACGAATAACAGCAGCGCCAGGAACGAGAGATCGACCAGCGCCGCCGGCAACGCGCCGATGGCGCCGGAGGTCAGCACCGCGAGCCGGCCGGCCAGCCACAGCAGCGCGAGCAACGCCAGCGGCGCGCCGCGCAACGGCAGGCGACCGGTCCAGTTGGGAACCGCAGTCAACAGGAAGCCGGTGAGCGTTGCCGCGAGATAGCCGTAAAGCATCTCGTGGACGTGCCAGGTCTGCGCATCGAAGGCCGTCGGCAGCGTCATCGCCCCGGCCAGCGCCGCCAGCCACAGCGGCAACGTGAGCGCCGCCCACAGCCCCGCCAGCAGGAAGAACGGCCGGAAGCCATAGGACAGTAAGGGCAGCGCGCCCGCTGCCCCGCCGCTCGACGCCGCCGTTCGCTGTGACACGATCTCCACTTTCTTGGCAGAGGAACGCAGACTGTTTCGCGCGACGCTTTACAGAGGGTCCAGGAAAGCTTGCATGGGCCTTGCGGTCCTTGTCCCAGATCAAGCTGGCGCGGAATCGACGAATCGCAGGGCCACGCCGCAGGCGAGAGACGGCGGAACTACCAGCCGGCCTTCCCGTTGCTCGGCCGTGGTGCCGAGGACCCGGCCCGCAGCCTTCATATCGGCGACCGTGAAGTCGATCGCAAGGAGCGCCGGCCCATCGCCGAGCGAGGCCTCGGGAATGGCCCCGGCCGCACGCGCGGGCGTCATCAGGCGCAGGCGGCAGTGCCCGAGGGTGAGCTCCAGCAGGCCATCGGCGAGCGATACCGCATCCTCTCCGAGCAGCGCCCGATAGGCCGGAGCCGCGGCCGCCGGATCGGCGAGACGGCCATGGACGGCCCGCACGCCGAGCGCGCCGTTGGCATGGCTGAGCCAGGGCGCCTGCCAAACCAGGTCCCTGGTCAGGTGCTGGCACAGGAACGCAGAGAGACCCGGCGTGGCTTCGCGCGGTAGCTGGAGCAGCGAGAAGCGCGGCTCGACGCTACCCTCGGGCAGCTCCAATGCCCGTGAAAGGCTCTTCGGCGCCTCGACGGCGATCCCGACTTCGGCAAGCGCACGGGCCGCCTCCGCGCTATCCTCGGTGGCGAAGGCGAGACCGAGGAGCCCTTCGCCGCGCTCGACGAGGAATCGGTCGAGATCGTTGACGAAGGCAGAGGGATCGACGATCCCGAGCAGCTCCAGATAGTCGCCCTCGAACATGATGCAGTAATTGGCCGTGCCCCAGCCGAAGTGCCGGCCGCGCGGTGTCACGGTGAAGCCGAGCGCACGGTAGCTTGCGCGCGCCGCCTCGAGATCGGCGACGCCGATCAGCGCATGGTCGAGCCCGGTGACGGCTGTGGGCCGTTTGGTCATGGACGCACCCCGTAAGCGGAAAGGCCGCCCGTTGGGGCGGCCTTTCGTCTAATCGACGCGACCAGCCGGTGCGCTCAATGAAGGTCGGCCCAAACCTTGCGCTTGACCGCGTACAGCAGGCCGGTGAATACCACCAGAAAGAGCAGCACCTTGATCCCTGTCTGCTTGCGCTGTTCCAGCTTCGGATCGGCCGCCCACATCAGGAAGGCCGACACGTCGTGCGCCATCTGGTCGATGCTTGTCTCGGTGCCGTCCGCGTAGCTCACCATATCTTCGGATAGCGGCGGCGGCATCGCGATCGTATGACCGGGAAAATACTTGTTGTAGTTCTGCCCGGGCAGCAGCTCGACGCCCTGTGGCGGCTCTTCGTAGCCGGTCAGGATGGCATGGATGTAGTCGGGCCCGCCCGCGCGCGCCTTGGCCATCAGCGAAAGGTCCGGCGGAGCCGCGCCGCCGTTGGCCGCGGCCGCCGCTTTTTCATTGGGGAAGGGCGGCGGGAAGCGGTCCGCGGGAATACCGGGCCGCTCGAACATCTCGCCGTCGTTGTCGGGGCCGTCGATGACCGTATAGGCCTCCGCGATCGCCTTGACTTCCTCCTCGTTGTAGCCGAGCGCCGCCAAATCGCGGAACGCGACCAGCTTCAACGAGTGACAGGCTTGGCAGACCTCGCGGTAGACCTGCAGTCCGCGCTGTACCGCAGCACGGTCGAAGGATCCGAAAGGCCCCGAGAAGTGCCAATGCTCCTCCGGAATCTCTATCTCCTCGGCGCCGAGTGCCGGGCCCGAAGCGATCAGCGACGCGAAGGCGCCCGCGATAAGCAGCTTTCGCATCGCCCTACTCTCCCGCCTGGGCCGAGCCCAGCACCGCTTGGCTGATGCTCGACGGCAGCGGCTTCGGCCGCTCCAGGTAGCTCAGCAGATAGACGATGAAAAAGAACAGGAAGTAGTAGAAGGTCCCTGTCTTGCCGATCCAGAGGAAGGGAACGCCGTGGAATACGGCGTCGGGCGTATGGGCGCCGACCCAGCCGAGCATGATGCCGTCCAGCACGAAGAGCCAGAAGAACCACTTGTAGAGCGGGCGGAAGCGCGCGCTGCGGACCGGCGAACGGTCGATCCACGGCAGGACCATCAGGATCAGGATCGAGCCGAACATCACCATCACGCCGCCGAGCTTGGCATTGATGATGACGATACCGGTGAAGGGAATTCCGATGTTGAAGTCGATCGCGCGCAGCATTGCGTAGTACGGCAGGAAGTACCATTCCGGCACGATATGCGGCGGGGTCTTGAGCGGGTTGGCCTCGACGTAGTTGTCCGGCTCGCCGAAGAAGTCCGGCGCGAAGAACAGGATGGCGCAGAAAGCGATCAGGAACACGCCGAGGCCGAAGGCGTCCTTGGCGGTGTAGTAGGGGTGGAAGGCGATCTTGTCCTGCGGCCCCTTGGTGTCGATGCCCAGCGGATTGTTGGAGCCGAAGCGGTGCAGCGCCCAGATGTGCAGCACCACCACGCCGACGATCACGAATGGCAATAGGTAGTGCAGGGAGAAGAAGCGGTTGAGCGTCGGGTTGTCGACGTTGTAGCCGCCCCACAGCCAGGTGACGATGCCCTCACCGACCCAGGGAATGGCCGAAAACAGGCTGGTGATAACCTTGGCGCCCCAGAAGCTCATCTGGCCCCAGGGCAACACTTAGCCCATGAA
>JBOHKJ010000288.1:0-58898 GCA_050728975.1 Kiloniellales bacterium
GCGACACGCTGCCGCGCGACTATCTGCGACGTCATCCCTTCGCCCGCGTGCCGCTGCTGCAGGACGGCGACTTCGAGCTCTACGAGACCGCGGCGATCGCTGCCTATCTCGATGAGAGCTTTCCACAGCCGCCGTTACAGCCGACAGCACTTCACCAGCGGGCGCGGCTGCGCCAGATAGTCCATGCAATCGATAGCTATGCCTATTGGCCGATGGTCCGTGAAGTCTTCGTTCAGCGGGTCCTGGTTCCACAGCGAGGCGGAACAGCGGACGAGGCGGTGATCGCAAGCGGTCTGACCGCGGCACGAACTGCGCTCGACGCCATCGAGCGCCTGGCCGCGCCCAAAGGCCACTTGACCGGTCTGCAGCTCACGCTCGCCGATCTACACCTGGCGCCGATGGTCTACTATTTCACGCAAGCCCCGGAGGGCGCTGCTGGCTTTGCGGAATTCGGCAAGCTGGGCCGCTGGTGGTCGGCAATAAAAGAACGGCCTTCGGTGGCGGAGGTCTGTGTTCCACTGGAGATGTCGTGAGCCAGCCGCGGGACCCGTGTGCCTGGATCGGTCGTAGCGAGAGCCAGGAAGACATTCTGGAACTGGCGCGCACCTGGGCCCTGCAGGCGACGCTCGACGATAGCGGTCCGGGGCTCCGTTCGGGCGACCCTTTGCCGCCGCTTTGGCACTGGGTCTATTTCTGGCAGCCGGCGCCGACCGCCAGCCTTGGCCCCGACGGCCATGCGGCGCGCGGCGGGTTTCTGCCGCCGATCGCACTTCCGCGACGGATGTGGGCTGGCAGCCGGTTCCGTTTCGAGAAGCCGCTGCTCCTGGGCGCGAAGGCGACGCGACGCTCGACCGTCGCATCGGTCGAAGAGAAGGACGGCCGCAGCGGGCGCCTCGCTTTCGTAACGGTGCGTCACGAGTTCTCCGACGAGGCTGGCGGCCGCGTGTTGGAAGAGCACGACATCGTCTATCGGTCCGCGCCGGTTCAGGGTGCGCCCTCGATCGCTCCCGAGCCCGCGCCGCCGGAAGCGTACGCCGCGCCCTGGCATCGCGAGCTTGTGCCCGACGCACTGCTGCTGTTCCGCTATTCGGCGCTGACCTTCAACGGTCACCGAATCCACTACGACCTCGCCTATGTGCGCGAGGTCGAGGGCTATTCCGGCCTGATCGTGCACGGCCCACTGATCGCCACCCTGATGGCCGAGCTGGTGCGCCGCGAGCGACCGCGCGGCGTCGCAAGCCGCTTTGCGTTCCGGGTGCGTGCGCCGCTCTTCGCCGGAGACAGGGTCGTTGTCGCCGGTGCGCCCGACAGAGCGGGGGCGAAGCTATGGATGATCGGGCCGGGCGGGAGACTCGTCGCCGAGGGCGAGATTGCCTTCGCCTGAAAGAGTCCGCTCTAGCGGTAGAGCGGCGAGAGCGCCATCACCACCACCACGTTGCCGCCGATGATCGCAAAGACCATGAAGGTCAGCAGGATGTAGCGGTGGAAGTTGGCTTCAAGCGAAGACTTGACCGCGCGTATGTCGCGCGCGAGGTTCGAGAGCTGAGCGGCGATGCGGCGCAGCTTCTCGCGCTCGACGTTCTGCCAAGTCTGATAGATCGCGAGTGCATAGATCGCGCAGGCCGATACCAGAAAGGTGCTGAAGGCGACGCCCTGGGCCAGAACCACTTCGCGCGAAAAGAGATAGCAGATCGCAATCAGGGCGAGGAAGGTGAGCAGCGTGGAGCCGAGCGTCTTCCACTGCTGGCTCTTGGCGAAGCGGATGGTGTGTGCCGATTCCTCATAGAGCGACAGCATCTCTCTGTGTGTCGGCTCGTCGAGCGGAGAGGGGGCGACCTCGAACGGCGCTTCCTCTTCGGCGTCCGGTTCTCTCGCTTCGGCGACAGCCATGGCTGCAGCTCCATCGTTGGGCCGCTCTCGCGGCCTAAGGGCAATGGGTCGCGACAGCGGCCCTGCAGATAAGGCTGGCAGAATATGGTAAAGAAGCGGTAAGTCCCCTGGCCCGGAAGCGGGCGGGCGTCCTTGACCGCCGTGGTCTCCCAGTCACAATGGCGGTGCAACCTCAGGGAGAGCGGGAAGACACCGATGGCAGAGGGCGACGAGCAGGTATTGGCGCTGGTGGCGAGCGGCGATCACGAAGGGCTTGCTGCCGCTCTCGGACAGGGCGCCAGGGCCGATGCCGCTGACCGCTGGGGCGTCACTGCTCTGATGCGGGCCGCCGCCCGCGGCGACCTGTCGATTGCCGAATTGCTTCTGGAAAGCGGGGCCGACCCCAGCAAGACCAGCGGGGTAGGCAATTCGCCGCTGATGATGGCGGCGGCTGCCGGCCAAGCGGCAGTCTTGAAGCGCCTTTTGGCGGCCGGCGCAACGTCTGAGGCGCGCAATCGCTGGGGATTGGGACCGCGGGAGTGGTCACGCTGGGCGGCCGATCAGGGCGAGATCTCGGCTTTGCTATCTGCCGGGCGCTAGGGCCCGGCGCCGAATTATTGCGGCAGCGGGCCGATGCTAGCGTAGCGCAGCCGATCGGGTATGAGTGCCAGGGCGCCTCTTTCGGCGGCGATCCGCGCATCGGCGATCGCTCCGGCGAGACGGCTGCTCGGCACCCCGACTTCGATGGCTTGCCTACGGCCAGTTCGGTTGGCCGCATGGCGCTCGGCCCGCCAGGCTCGCGACACCTTGAGGCGATAGCGGTTGCTGAGTGTCGGCGTTCTGGAGTGGTAGTGGCCGATGGCCACGGTCCAGGAATTTGCCTCGCGCCTCAGGGCGGCAAGGAAGCGGGCGGCATAGGCGGCGTTAGCGGCCGGATCGAAGGCCTCCTCTAGCGAGACGAAGGCCTCGGGGTGGTAGGCTAGGTTGACCTGCAGGCAGCCGACATCGATGTTGCGTATTCCGCGCGCCTTGAGCGCCTCGACCTTGGCAATGGCGGCGGCCTTGGTGGGCAAATAGCGGCCTTTGCCCTCGGCAGTGACGGTCCAGGGCCAGGCACGAAGTTCCCCCCTGTCCTTGCTCCAGAGCCCCGATTCCACCTTCGCGATGGCTGGCAGGAGGTGGGCAGGTAGGTTCTCGCCGGCCGCTGCGGCAACGGCATGGCGGGCGCACAGCTCCCACGGCTCGGCGGTCCCTGAAGCGGCGGAAACCGGGGCCGGCATAGCCGCTAGAAGCGCGAAGGCTGCGAACAGGCAGCGGAGCGAAAAACGGGGGCTGGCAGGCATGGGTCGGCGGTATCCTCCGCCTGTGGGGACGCAAGCTCCATGCCAGCCTCAGCCCGGGTTCCGCGCAGCGCCGGAAAGTCCCCTTCGCGATGCAGCAAATATTCCCAGGCCTTTGAAGGGGGTCGCCGAGTTCGGCGAAATATCCGTGTTAAATCAGATGTGTAAATATCTCTCTTGTCAACTTTGAGCCGGCCACCCATATTGTGCAGCGCGGCAAACATGAAGCGCCGCTTCGTCCTTTGCCGCAACGCCTGCTAGGCGTTTCCTCCCTAAACTTGGGCTGTGCTTCTGCACGGCCCTTTTTTTGGTTAAATGACCTTAGTCGCGACCCGGCGCGGTTTCGGCGCCGGGGCCGAGCGAGCGCTGCATCAAGACCGAATCGACCCAGCGGCCGAATTTGTAACCGATGTCGGTCAGGACCCCGGTCTCGCGGAAACCGTGGCGCGCATGCAGTCTGATCGAGGCTTGGTTGGCGCTGTCGCCGATCATCGCGACCATCTGCCGGTAGCCACCGGCAGTTGCCCGGGAGATCAGCTCGGCGAGCAACAGGCTGCCGATACCGCGGCCGGCAAAGTCCGGGGCGACATAAACCGAGTCCTCCAGAGAGAAGCGGTAAGCTGGCCTAGCGTGGTAGGGGCCGGCGTAGGCATAGCCTGCGATGCGCCCGGCCGCTTCGGCGACCAGATAGGGCAGGCCCTGCGCCAGAACTGCGGCATAGCGGCGGCGAATCTCGGCGAGGTCGGGCGGTTCGAGCTCGAAGGAGGCGAGGCCGCTTGCGACGTGGCCAGCGTAAATCTGCTGGATCGACGCCAAGTCCCCCGCGCCAGCCGGTCGCGAGCGGCAAGCCGTCGTCATTCGGCCGCCGCCGGGCGGGCTTGCGGATAGAGGTCGACCGAGCCGAGCGCGGCCAGGACCGCCGCCATGTCGTCCCGCACCGTGGAGAAGCCCGGACTCTGCGCGATCCGCGTCTCGTCCATGTAGAGCGCGCGATTGATCTCGATCTGCACCGCATGGACCTCGTGGTTCGGGCGGCCATAGTGACGCGTCACGAATCCGCCGGAATAGGGCGAGTTGAGCACCACTCGATAGCCACGCCCTGTCAGGAGGCGCTCGATCGTCGCTGTGACGCTCGGCGCGCAGGCAGTACCGAAGCAGTCGCCCAACACTATGTCTGCGACGCCCTCGCCCCTGGCGCCCGCCGCGCGTCCGCTGGACGGTGCACCGAGTCCGCTGGATGGCATGGAGTGGCAGTCCAGCAGGATGCAAAAGCCAAAGGCGCTCTTGGTGGTTTCGACCAGCGCCCGCAGCGCCGCGTGATAAGGCCAGTAGCAGCGGCGCAGTCGCGCCAGCGCTTCGGCGAAGGCGAGCTTGTTGGCGTAAATCGGGGCGCCCGTCGCTACAACTCGGGCGATGGTGCCGAGACCGGCTACAACGCGCGCCGAGCGGGTATTCGCGTAGCTCGGCAGCTCGTCCTCGAACATCGTCGGATCGAGCTCGAAGGGCTCGCGATTGGGATCGACGTAGGCACGTGGAAAGAGCGCACGCAGCAGCGGCGCGCCGAGCTGCGGCCCGCTCTCGAACAAGAGATCGACGAAGCTGTCCTCCGAGCGCCTCAGCGTGACGGGATCGAGGCAGGATTGTTCGAGAAAGGCCGGTGCGTAGTGACAGCCGCTATGCGGCGAGGCGACCACGAGCGGCAGCCGCTGCCAGTCGGGCATCAAGACCTCGTGTCCGCGCGCCGTTTCGCTCTCCGAGACCCGTGCCTCCATCGTCCAATCACTCCCGGTGGTGGTATATCAGCTTGCCTGGACCCGTCTGCGAGCTTAGCGGCAAACCTCGGTTGCTGTCATCGCCGCCGCGACGGTCGCGCGAGGAAAGGCTCCTCGAAGCCGTTAAGGCCTGTTTAGGCCGCTCCCCTTATAGACTATAGTTCCGGGCGCCGGCCTTGGGGCCAAGGATTCTCAAACCGAGGCCAGCGAAACAGCAGAACCAGGTCCGAGCCGCTTCATGGCGAACATCCTCCTAGCCGAAGACGACGATTCGATGCGCGAGTTCCTGGCGACGGCGCTGCGCCGTGCCGGGCACGAGGTGCGCACCGCTTCGGACGGCATGGAGGCGCTTTCGGCCTTGACCGCCGGCCCGGTCGACCTGCTGCTGGCCGACGTTGTCATGCCGGGCCTCGACGGCATCGAGCTGGCGCGCCGGGCGGCGAGCGAGCGCCCAGGGATAAAGGTCATGTTCATTACCGGCTTTGCTGCCGTGGCGCTCAAGGCGCGCAACCAGACCCCCGCGGGAACCCGCGTGCTCTCCAAGCCGTTCCACCTCAAGGATCTGGTCAGCCAGGTCGAAGTGATTCTCCACAGCTAAGCGCAGGCCGCTTATTGTGGCCACTTGCGGGCCCGTCGCCCTTGCTTTAGACGGGTCGCATGCTCCCGAACCCCTTCGAGACGGTCCGTGAAGAGGTCGAGGTTGCGCCTGTCGTTTCCGACGAGATCAAGAAGACTACCTGCTACATGTGCGCCTGCCGTTGCGGCATTCGGGTGCATCTCAAGGACGGCAAGCTCCGCTACATCGAAGGCGATTCCGACCATCCGGTGAACCGCGGCGTCCTTTGCGCCAAAGGCTCGGCCGGGATCATGAATCAGCTTTCGCCGGCACGGCTCCGCAAGCCTTTGTTGAGGATCGGCGAGCGCGGCGAAGGCCGTTTCAAGGAGATCGAGTGGGAGGAGGCGCTGCAACTCGCGGTGTCCTGGCTCCGAAACGTCCGCGAGCAGGATCCCAAGAAACTCGCCTTCTTTACCGGGCGTGACCAGAGCCAAAGCTTGACCGGATTCTGGGCGCAGCAGTTCGGCACGCCCAATTACGCCGCGCACGGCGGCTTCTGCTCGGTCAACATGGCTGCCGCTGGACTCTATACCCTGGGTGGCTCGTTCTGGGAGTTCGGCGAGCCCGACTGGGCGCTGACACGCTATTTCATGCTGTTCGGTGTCGCCGAGGATCACGACTCCAACCCGATCAAGATGGGCCTCGGTCGTCTCAAGACGCGTGGCGACGCCAAGTTCATTTCGGTCAATCCGGTGCAGACCGGCTATTCGGCAATTGCCGACGAGTGGGTTCCGATCCGTCCGGGAACCGACGGGCTCTTCGTGCTGGCGCTGATCCACGAGCTGCTGAAGCGCGATCGATTCGACGCCAACTATCTGGTCCGTTACAGCAACGCGCCCTGGCTGGTGATCGATGAGCCGGGCCTGCCCGAGGACGGTCTCTTCGCCCGCGACCAGGACGGCGATCCACTGGTCTTCGACCTCGCAAGCCAGTCTTTCCGCAAGGCGCAGGAGATCGACATCAAACCGGCGCTGGTGGGCCCGCGCAAGGTGGCCGGTGGGCGGCGAGTCAAACCAGTGTTCCAGCTGATCGCCGAGCGATATCTCGATCCCGCCTACGCGCCGGAAGCAGTGGCGGCGCGCACGGGCCTTTCTGCCGCGCGCATTCGCCGCATCGCGAGAGAGCTGGCCGAGGCCGCCTTCGAACAGGAGATCGCGCTGGAACAACCTTGGACCGATTGGGCCGGGCGACGCCACGAGCGCACCATCGGCCGTCCGGTTTCGCTGCACGCGATGCGCGGCATCTCAGCGCACTCCAACGGTTTCCAGACCTGCCGCGCGCTACATCTGCTGCAACTCTTGTTAGGTTCCGTCGATGTGCCGGGTGGCTGGCGTCATCAGGCGCCTTATCCGAAGTACGTACCACCGGGCCCTAAGCCGGCGGGTAGGGCGCCGCGACCGCAGGCACCGCTCGAAGGCATGCCGCTCGGTATTCCGGCGGGACCGCAGGACCTGCTGTTTGACGACGACGGCACGCCGATTCGCATCGACAAGGCTTTTTCCTGGGACTATCCGCTGGCGCTCCACGGCCTGATGCACAGCGTCATTCACAACGCCTGGGCGGGCGATCCCTATCGGGTCGAAGTGCTGTTCCTCTACATGGCCAACATGGCCTGGAACTCCTCGATGAACCTGGGCGCGACAAAAAAGTATCTGACCGAGCGCGACCCGGAGACAGGCGACTACAAGATTCCCAAGATCATCTACAGCGACGCCTTTCATTCCGAGACAGTCGCCTTCGCTGACCTAGTGCTGCCCGACACGACTTATCTCGAGCGCCACGACTGCATCTCGCTGCTCGACCGGCCGATCTCCGACGCCGACGGCGTCGCTGACGCGATCCGTCATCCGGTGGTGAAGCCGGATCGCGACGTGCGCCCCTTCCAGGACGTGCTGATCGACCTCGCCGCGCGGCTCGGCTTGCCCGAATTCGTCAAGGCCGACGGCTTGCCCAAGTATCCCGGCGGCTACGCGGACTACGTGGTCAACCACGAACGCCTGCCGGGCATCGGCCCGCTCGCCGGCTGGCGCGGCGAGGGCAACCTCGAGGGTGTCGGCAAACCCAACCCGAAGCAACTCGAACGCTACATCGCAGAGGGTGGCTTCTGGCGCCATGAGCTGCCGCCCGAGCAGCGCTACTACCGTCATGCCAACCGCGACTACCTCGCCTACGCCGAGCGCATGGGATTCATACCGGCAGCGCTGCCGATCGTAATGCAGCTCTATTCCGAGCCATTGCAGCGCTTTCGCCTCGCCGCCCGCGGCCACGGCGCGGTGCAGCCGCCGGATCGGGTGCGCGAGCGTATCGAGACCTATTTCGATCCGCTGCCCTTTTGGTATCCGCCGCTGGAGGAAGAGCAATTCGGCGGCTTGGACTTCCCGCTTCATGCTGTGACCCAGCGGCCGATGCAGATGTATCACTCCTGGGGTTCGCAGAACGTCTGGCTGCGCCAGATCACTGCCGAAAATCGGCTCTATGTGAACGATGCGACTGCCGCACGTCTCGGCCTCGCCGACGACGACTGGGTTTGGATCGAGAGCGCGCATGGCCGCGTCAAGGGCCAGATCCGCACCATGGCCGGGACCAATGCCGAGACCGTCTGGACCTGGAACGCGATCGGCAAGCGCAGCGGAGCCTGGGGTCTCGAGGACAAGTCGCCCGAGGTGCAGCGGGGCTTTCTGCTCAATCATGTGATCGCCGATCTGCTGCCGGAGCGCGAAAGCGGCCTGCGCTATGCCAACGCCGATCCGGTGACAGGCCAGGCCGCCTGGTATGATCTGCGGGTACGCCTCGTCAAATGCAACGCGGCGGAAGCCGGCGAAACTGCGCCAATCTGGTCCGCGCAGGAGGCTTTGCCCGGGGCGCCGGCGCAACCGGCAACGCTCTCATTCGGCGCGGACGTCAAGGGGAGGTCGAGCGGCAGGATGGGGATTCCACACCGCGAATGGCTCGGCAACCGCGATGAGCTGTCGCTCTGCCTCGAGGGCATCGCCGCCGGCCACGGCAATCGCGTCGAGCCCGAAAGGGGCGGGACCGAATGACCAGCCTTCCGTCCGCCCCGGGAGAAACCAAGCTCGGTCTCGTTATCGATCTCGACATCTGCGTCGGCTGTCACGCCTGTGCGGTCAATTGCAAGGAATGGAATGCCGGGGGCCATAGCGGGCCCTTGACCGATCTGTTGCCATATGGCGAGCGGCCGTCGGGAGTCTGGTTCAATCGTATCCATTCCTTCGAGGTCGAAGAGGAAGCGGGGGAGTCGCGGACGGTCTATTTCCCCAAGTCCTGCCTCCACTGCGAGGATGCGCCTTGCGTCACCGTTTGTCCGACCGGGGCCTCCTACAAGCGCGAGTCGGACGGCATTGTGCTGGTCAACCCAGACACCTGCATCGGCTGTAAGCTCTGCTCCTGGGCCTGCCCCTATGGCGCGCGCGAGTTCGACGAGGAAGACGGCGTGATGAAAAAGTGCACGCTCTGCGTTGACCGCATCTACAATGGAACCCTGCCGGTCGACATGCGCGTGCCGGCCTGTGTTTCCACCTGTCCAGTGGGTGCGCGCCACTTCGGCGATCTCGGCGACCCTGGCTCCGAGGTTTCGCTGCTGGTGGCGGCGCGCGGCGGCTATGCGCTGATGCCAGAGCAGGCTTGCCGCCCGATCAACCGCTATCTGCCACCGCGACGGCGCGAAAGCGCGCGCGGCGATCTCGAGCAGAGCGATGTCGTGACCAGCGGCAGTGAAGCCTCGAGCCTCCCCGCTTTCCTGACGCGCTGGCTCGAGCGCGCGTTCGCCCGCTAGGAGTGGCCGCGCGCCCATGCACCCGGCGAAGTCGGTCATTTTCTTCACCGTCGCGTCGGGCGCCGGTTATGGCCTGCTGGTGGCGCTGGCGGTGGCCGCGCTGGCCGAAGCACTACCGCCCGAGCCGGCTTTCGCGCTTTTGGCATTCGGGATTGCGCTCGCTCTGGTGGCTGCTGGGCTTCTGGCTTCGACCTTTCACCTCGGCCATCCCGAGCGCGCTTGGCGCGCGCTCAGCCAGTGGCGCAGCTCCTGGCTGTCGCGCGAGGGCTTGGCGGCGCTGGTGACCTTCCTCCCTGCCGGTGCCTTCGCGCTGCTGAAACTGGCCGGCGCCTCGGCTCTGCCGGTCGCGCTCGCCGCGCTGTTGACCGCAGCCGGCGCGTTCGTCACGGTCTACTGCACGGCGATGATCTACGCTTCCTTGAAGCCGGTCCCGGCCTGGCACAGCCGCTGGACCGCGCTGGCCTATCTTGTGCTTTCGTTGATGAGCGGCGCGCTGCTGCTGGCGGCGCTGCTGGCGAGCTTCGCCGCGCCGGCCGCCGGCCCGGCGACCTTGGCGGCGTTGCAGTTGGTTCCAATTGGGCTGCTTGCCAAGCTCCGCTATTGGCAGGCGATGCGGCGACGCCCCGCGCGCTCGAGCGTCGGCAGCGCTACCGGGCTCGGTTCTGGCCGCATTCGGCCCCTCGATCCGCCACACACCCAGGAGAACTACCTGATGAAGGAGATGGGCTTCCGCTTGGCACGGCGCCACGCGCACCTGCTGCGCTGGAATGCGGTTGCACTCGCCTTCGTGCTGCCGTTCGTTCTGCTGCTGGTCGCCAGCGCGGCGGGCGGCGCGCTCACCGCCTGGGCCGCGGTACTATCGGCGACGCTTGGCCTGCTGGTCGAGCGCTGGCTGTTCTTCGCCGAAGCCAAGCATGTGGTGACGCTCTATTACGACCGCGTTTGATCGCAGCACCGTGCGCCCGCCGGCGTTGCCGGCGGTGCAGCGTTTGGTCAGTCGGTGAAGGCTAGAGTTGCGACAGCCAACCGAAGACAATGAATACCAGGACGAAGACAACGACACCAATGCCGACGCCTTCCGCCCAGTGGACGTGCTTCTTGCGCCCCTCGTTCGTCTGCTGACTGGTCTGAACCGATCTATACATGCATGCCTCCCGCCGGCTTTTTCCGGTGCCGCTCGGCCGCGTTCGCTTCTGCTGGCGAAACTGACGGCGCCGAGGGGGGTGCCGGAGGGCCAAGCCCTCGCTATGTCTTGGCAGCAAGTCTAGCAGGAGCGGCCGCCCGGCCCAAGTGCCACGCCGTTAACCAAGAGTCCCCTCGGCGCGCTTGACCCCGGCCTGCCTTGCCAAACAGCGGCCATTGGTGCTACTTGGCGCTTCTCTGGCGGGGCTTTCACGACTCCCTCCAGGCCCGGACTCCGCCAGGGGGACGGCAGGTGGCGGGGCACCGGACAGTGGCCCGTCGCATCGGTTGAAAACGCGCGAGGCGCGTTGGGGCCGATAGGGCGCGTAGCTCAGCGGGAGAGCACTACGTTGACATCGTAGGGGTCGCTGGTTCAATCCCAGCCGCGCCCACCATATAACAAACTGTAGGAGAAGGACGTCCCTAACCGCTCGAGCTAGCCAGCGGAATAAAAACGAGTCCAGATTAAAGATCAGGTTCAAGAATTGTCGCCGCGGGCACTACCCGGATCGATGGGCCATCCGCTCCTAGGCACCGTAGAGCGCAACCGTAATACTCCTCGGTGCCCGCCCGGAAAACTCCCTGGAAGGGATTGTCAGACGTCGTTCGGGCAACACATGCAACCGCCGCGACCATACTTCGGTGCCGTCGGCCACGACCGAGAGACGGCCCCGTAACTCGTGCGATGCCCTGGCGTTGAAGGACCACGAGCCGAAGGTGTCGTCAGGGAACGAAACAAGCGCTGGGCAGAGGTATCGTAGGGCGCCGGCGGTCGAGACGCGGACGCGCGACTGCGGAGTCGGCAACCGCGCCGACAGATCGGCGATGATCGCTTTCGCGCAGCGGAGACCGTCGCGGTAGCAACGTCCCGCGGTCTCGACTGGGTGGATCAGATTGCCAGTTGCGAAGTAGGCTGGATCCGAGCAGCGCCCGTACTGATCCGCCAAGGGCCCTCCGGTACAGGGATCCGAGATCAGGTGGCTCGACTCCAGAAGAGCGCTTTCCGGGCGGAAGCCGCCCGTAAACACCACTCCATCACATTCGATTTGTCGTCGAACGCCCCGCGATTCCACGACGACGCCAGTGATGTGGGATCCGCCCTCGATCGCCACCAGCTTTGTTTCGGTCAAGACCGGCACGCAAAAAAGATAGCGTGCAATCAAGTCGCCCGGCCGCCGTGCCGTGATTCGTGCGTTCTCTTCGATCATCGCCACCGGGTTTATGCGACCTGAGCGCATGGTCAGCAGCGTCGAGAAGGAAACCAACTCGCTGCCGACGATCACCGCGCGCGAGAAGGGACGCAGGCCCGCAAGATAGACCAACTGTTGCAAGGCACCAGTTGTGGTCACACCCCACGGTCGCGTGCCGGAGATCAGGCGAGGCGCTCGCGGGGTCTCTCGAACGCCCATCGCCAGAAGAACCCGCCGGCCGACGATCTGCTGCGGCCCGTCAGGAGTCGCGAGCCGCAGCCGCCCGCCTGGCTCCAATGCGCTCACCGTGACCGCGGTTCGTATTGTCGCGCCCGTGGCGGCGGCCGCACTTCGGCGCGCAAAGGCAGGTCCACTCATAAGGCGTCCGAATTCGCGCAGGCCGAAACCGGTATGACCGCAGTGGCGCGGCACGCCACCAGCCTCGTCCTCACGGTCCAGGACGACAACATCCTGGATTCCCGCTGCTACCAGACCTCGTGCGGTGGCCAGACCGGCCGGGCCCGCGCCGACGATCACGACATCGTGGGTTTCGACGTCGATCGCACTCATGACGCGATCTTGGTGGCGAGTGGCGGGGAAAAATACCCAGCGGTCATTTCGGCAATCCGACCGGAGCAATAGAAGCCCTGGCAGCGTCCCAGCATGCAACGGGTGCGGCGGCGGAGACCTCCGAGATCGCGGGCCGGCAGAGGGCCGCCGAGTGCCGCTGCTATCTCGTTGCGCGTCACTCCTTCGCAATGACAGACGATCTCGCCTGCTCCCCGCATTTGGTAGGGGCGCAACTCGGCCTCGCAGAGATTCGGGACCCTCACCCACTTCGGATCCGGGCGCATCCGCAAGGCGCCGAAATGGGATTCGTAGAGCCTGGTGACGTATCGTGCGATGCCGAGAGAGCCTGTCAGACCGGTCGAACGAATGCCGCCCACGGTGATCCACCGCCGCGCCGGTACCGCTTCTATCTGGTAGTCGGAATGCTGCGAGGCGGGGCGCAATCCGGCAAAGGTGGCGGTCACGGTGTGATTGCCGAGCTCCGGCACGATGCGTCGGCCGCGCTCCAGAAGTTGGGCGAGAATGTCCGATTCGACGGTAGCCAGGGCGCGGTCGTCTTGGTCCTCGGCGGTGGGACCGAGCAGCAGGTTACCGAACGCCGTGCGGGCCAGCAGCACGCCCTTGGTCCGTTCGTTCGGCACCGCGAGGATCGTCGCCGTAAGCAGGCGCGCGGCGGGTTTGTCGAACACGATGAACTGGCCTTTGCGAGGCCTGATGGCAAACGGGCTCGGCCGGCAGATCGCTTCGATCAAGTCGCCGTAGAGGCCGGCGCAATTGATTACCGTCCGTGCGCGGACGAGGCCGTGGCTGGTCTCGAGCCGCCAGACGCCGTCGATCTGCTGCCCACCGGTCACCGCGCAATTGCGCCGAATCGATGCGCCGTTGGCCAGGGCCTGCAGGGCATAGGCGAGGGGTGTCGACCAGGGGTCTATCACGTGCTCGCCTGGAACGACGACGCACTGCAGCGCATCGCGCGCCAGATGCGGCTCGCGCCGATAGAGCTCCTCCCGGTCGATCTGCCTTACATCGGAGACGCCGCAGCGATGGGCGCGTTCGACGATTGTGGGCAGACGTCTCACTTCGTCCTCGTTCCAGGCGACCATGATCGCCGAGGTCTCCAGAAGCGGCAGGCCGAGCCGCTCGCGGATCGCCAGATACTCGGCATAGCCGTCGCGAACGCAGCGCAGTTCCAAGCTGTCCGGCGCGGCGTCGTATCCGCTATGCAGCAGCGCGCTGTTGGCCTTGCTGGCCCCACTCAGAATGTCCGCGCCGCGCTCGAGCAACACGGGCTCAAATCCAGCCAAAGCGAAGGCACGCAAGACCGCACAGCCGACTACGCCGCCACCGATCACCGCGATCTCGCAAGCCTGCTCCGCTACGCCGTCTTCCGCACCACGGGCTGAAGGCCTGTCCCCGGGCATTGTCATGAGCTGGGTCCGGTCGCGGGCTGTCGCTGCTTCAGGCCGCGGACCCGGCCGACAGAAAGTCCGGACCGGCGGCACCCACATCTGATCCGGCCAGCACGACCTCGACCTCGGCGCGCTGCAATTCGCCGTTGACCTCCGGCGGCAGGCTCTCGGTCACTAGAACGTCGAGGTCGGCGAGCGGCACGGCAGATATCCTGGCCCGCCAGGCGAACTTTGCGCTGTGTACGAGCGCCACCCGGCGCTTTGCCTTGGTCGTCATCTTGCGGGCGAGCGCGGCGTCCTCGGCATTCATGAAGCACATACCGTCGGTCGCATTGAAGGCATCGCACGACAGGATCGCGAGGTCGGCGTTGATCTGCTCGACCATGCGCTCGGCAAAGGGCCCGCCGGTCGCCAGCGAGGTCGGGCGGATGAAGCCGCCCAGCAGGCAGATCGAGATTGCCGGGTTGGCCACCAGTATGCTCGGCAAGTTGACGGCCGGCGTGGCGACGAAGGCTTCGATATCAGAGGCGGCAAGCTCGCGCGCTACCGCTAGGATGCTCGAGCCGTCGTTGAGGAACACGGTGTCGCCGGCACCGATCAGTCGCACCGCCACCCGCGCGATCGCCCGCTTGGCGTCCACGTGCTTCTGCTCGCGGACCGCCAACGCTTCTTCGGCCGGCCGAACGCTTCGCGCAGAGGCGCCGCCGTAGCCGCGCTTGATCGCGCCCTCGTCCTCCAGGGCGGCGAGATCGCGCCGAATCGTGGCCGGCGAGGCGCCGAGCAGGTGGCAAAGCTCGGCAACCGAGGCCGCGCCGCGGATCGCGAGCTCGCGCTCGAGGGCCCGGCGGCGCAAAAGCGGGCTACGTGTCAGGTCGCTCATAAGCGTCATATTCGGTTACGCCAAGCGGGCAGTCAATCAAGATTGGTCATGAATCGATCATAAAAATCTATCTAGACTGGCAATATAGATCGCTCTATGCTCCATCTGGCGCCAAAAATAATCAATAAGGCGCTATGCATTGCGCGTTGTCGCGCAGCCGTAGCCCCTACCAGGGGGAGCAGACAGGGAGAGAGACATGCTGGATTCAATTACAAGCGCCCGCTCGGCAGCGCGCGCCGCTACGGTCCTGGGAGCCGTTATCCTGGGCGGCGTGGGCTCGGCCGCGTTTGCAGCGACCTGCCCAACGGCCAAGGATCCTCAGGGCATCGAGACCTCGGCACCCAACCAGCTCGACCTGCCCGATTACGAGAAGCAGGTCGGACACGAGATCGAGCTGCAAGGGAACCCGCTGTTCGCGGCCATGGTCAAGAGTGGGAAGCTGCCCCCAGCCGAGGAGCGCGTGCCCGAGGACGCACTGGTCTATCTGCCTTACGAGGACTGCGGCCGCTACGGCGGCGTATTGCGCGGCCTATCGAAGGCGCTCGAGTCCGGCACCTCGGAGTTCCTCAGCTGGCGCCAAGTCAACCTGGTGCGACTGAGCGACGATTTGCAGACGATGGTCCCCAACGTCGCGAAGTCCTGGCAATGGAACGACGACTACAGCGAGATCACCTTTACGCTGCGCAAAGGACACAAATGGTCCGATGGCGCACCCTTCACCGCCGACGACGTGGTCTTCTACATCGATGACATCATCAAGAACGAGGATATACACCCGACGATACCAGGCGACTGGGTGGTGCAAGGCAAGCCGGTCGAAATCGAGAAGCTCGACGATCAGACCTTCACCCTGACGTTCGGTGGACCCTATCCGGGATTCCTGCACTACCTGGCTACGGGCGGTTCGTTCTTCGCGCCCTACGCCCCGAAGCACTTCTATGCCAAGTATCACGCCAAGTACAATCCGGAAGCGGACGCCGAGGCCAAGGCCGCTGGCCACGAGAACTGGGTAAAGCGGTTCCAGCTGATCTGGCACAAGTGGAAAGACGCGGAAACCATTCCGCCGCTCGCCCTCGAGCGTCCAACACTGGAAAGCCACGTCCTGGAGCTGGAAACCAACACCCAGCGCAGACAATTCGTCGCCAACCCTTACTATTTCAAGATCGACTCGGCGGGCAATCAATTGCCTTACATCGACCGCCACCACGAGCGGTTCCTCGACCAGGAGCTCTTCGTGCTCAGCATCATCAATGGTGAGGTCGACCAGAAGGCGCAGAACGTTGGACTGAGCAACTATCCGGTGCTCAAGGAGAATGAAGCCAAGGGCGGCTACAAGGTGCTGATGCCGCCCGGCGCCTCCGGCCCAACCTTCGCTTTCAATCAGACACATCCCGATCCCGTGCTACGAGAGATCTACGGCGATGCACGCTTTCGCACCGCCATGTCTCTGGCCATCAATCGCGACGAGCTCAACGAAGTACTGTGGTTCGGTCTCGGTCGGCCGCAGCAGGCGCTCCCGCTGGGTGTGTCCTTCGTGACCGACGAAAATCGCAATTACATGATCGACTACGATCCGGCGAAGGCGAACGCCTTGCTGGACGAGATGGGCCTGAAGCGCGGAGCCGACGGAATGCGCCTGCGGTCCGACGGCAAGCCTTTGACGATCCTCTGGGAGTACTCGATCCAGTTCAGCGGCGGGTCCTCGGAGTTCGTGACGCTCGTCTCCGACTACTGGAAGGCGGTCGGCGTCAATGTGCTGCCCAAGGAGGTGACCACCCAGCTGACCCGCGAAAGAGCCACGGCCAACCAATCGGACATCAACATGGAGTGGGACACACCCTACGAGCCGAATCTGGTTAGCCAAATCTCGCTCTATATCCCGCCTTATTCCGATCTCTCACCGCTGGTCGGAGTGCCCTGGCGTGACTGGTTCAACAGCCAGGGCGCCGAGGGCGAAGAGCCGCCAACCTGGGTCAAGGAGCTCTATGCCCTTGCCGAAGAGTGGAAGACGGTCCTGCCGGGCAGCGATCGCTACAAGGAGATCGGGCGCCGGATGGTGGAGATCAACCTGAAGCAGATGACCTTGATCGGCACGATCACCGATCTGCCGGGTCCGACTGTGGTCAAGGACAGCCTGCGCAACGTCACTGCCTGGACCGTGCAGCACTACAACTACGGCCGGACTTACCCCTTCCGCCCGGACCAGTGGTACCATGCCGAATGAAACTTGAGCGTCTTGCGAAAAAGGGGCGGACAGCGTCCGCCTCTTGTCGTTTGGCTCGACACCTACGCCCAGCAGTGATTTTGGAGCGGGATGGTGCTGCGACTCCTGATTCATCGTCTTTTCTACATGGTCGCGACGCTGGTCGCTGTCTCGGTCGTCGCCTTCGTCGTGATTCAGCTGCCCCCGGGCGACTACGCCGATGCCTATGCCAACAAGCGCCAGCAGGCCGGCATACCGGTAACCCAGCAGGAAATGGACGCGATGCGTCACACCCTGGGCCTCGACCGGGTCTGGTATGTGCAGTACGCGCGCTGGGCCGGCGCCATCGTGCTCGAGGGCGACCTCGGCTATTCCTGGGAGTGGCGGCGTCCGGTCGCCGACGTGATCGCCGATCGCATGCCGCTCACCCTGCTGATTGCCTTCTCGACGCTATTCCTGATGTACGCGCTAGCGCTGCCGATCGGAATCTACTCCGCAGTGCGTCAATATTCGCTGATCGACCACGGACTCACGATCCTCGGTTACATCGGCCTCGCGACGCCAAATTTTCTGCTCGCCCTGGTTCTCATGTACATCGGCCAGCAGTGGTACGGACAGAGCGTCGGCGGCCTTTTCTCGCAGCAATACGCAGACGCTCCCTGGAGCTGGGCCAAGCTGGTCGACCTGCTGCAGCACCTGTGGATTCCGGTGATTGTGCTCGGGACGGCTGGCACCGCGTACCTGATCCGCACTATGCGCGCGACCTTGCTGGACGAGCTCGACAGGCTGTACGTCATGGCGGCGCGCGCGGGCGGCCTTTCGCCGGCCCGGCTGCTCTGGCGGTATCCCGTGCGCATGGCTCTCAATCCGGTTGTGGCCACGCTCGGCTGGCGGCTGACCTACGTCATCTCGGGCGCGCCCATCGTCGGCGTCGTGCTGTCGCTGCCCGATAGCGGGCCGCTGTTCCTGCACGCGCTGCTCAATCAGGACATGTACTTGGCCGGGGCCATGGTCCTGATCTACTGCGCGCTAACCGTCATCGGCACTTTCGTCTCCGACCTTCTTCTGGCCCTGCTCGATCCGCGCATCCGGATCGCCGGACAGGAGCTGGCATGATGGCGCTGAGAAACGCCCTCGCGATGGAGGGGCGCAGCGGTCTGTGGCACCGCAGGAAGCGCCGCCGGCCCGAGGTCGCCACCCAGTGGCAACTCATGTGGTGGAAGTTCCGCAAGCATCACATGGCGCTGATCGGCATCGTAGCGCTCGGCCTCCTGACCCTGGTCTCGCTTTTTGCCGAGGCGATCGGCCCGGTTTCGCCGCAAGCACGCAATTCGCAGTATCTGGCCGGCCCGCCCATGGGCATTCACTTCTTCGACAGCGACGGCCGCTTCCATCTGCGTCCCTTCGTCTATGCTCGCACGACGGAGCGCGATCCGGTGACGCTGCGCAAGATCCCGATCGTCCAGGAAGCCGTCCGCTGGCCGGTCCGCTTTTTCGTCCAGGGCGACAGCTACCGCCTTTGGGGGCTGATCGAAAGCGATGTCCATCTCTTCGGCGTCCAGGGCGGCTTCCTTCATCTGTTCGGCACGGACACCCTGGGCCGCGATCTCTTTTCGCGCACGCTGCATGCAACCCGGGTCTCGCTCTCGGTTGGCCTGGTCGGTGTCACCCTGGCCTTCGCGCTCGGCGCGATCATCGGCGGCATTGCAGGATACTTCGGCGGCTGGATCGACAACGCCATCATGCGCCTGATCGAGTTCATACGCTCGATTCCCAGCCTGCCGCTCTGGCTGGCGCTCAGTGCCGCCCTGCCGCGGGATTGGACTTCGCTACAGGTCTATCTGGCGATCACGCTGATCCTGGCGTTGCTCGGTTGGACTCACCTGGCGCGCACGGTGCGCAGCAAGCTCCTGGCCCTGCGCCAGGAAGATTTCGTGCTTGCCGCGCGACTCTCGGGCTGCTCGGACGCCCGCATCATTTGGCGCCATCTCTTGCCCGCATTCCTCAGCTACATGATCGTCGACGTTTCGATCGCCTTTCCGGAGATTCTGCTGGCGGAGACATCCCTGAGCTTCCTCGGACTTGGACTGCGCGAGCCGGTCGAGAGCTGGGGGGTCTTGCTGTACGCGGCTCAGAACATTCGCTCGATTGCGCACATGCCGTGGTTGTTGATCCCGGGCCTCTGGGTGATCGTGGCGGTGTTGGCCTTCAACTTCGTCGGCGACGGTATGCGCGATGCCGCCGACCCCTATTCGAAGTGAGCGGCGGCATGTCATCAGACACGCCCTTGCTGGAGGTCAGAAACCTGCATATTGCGCTCCGCGCCGACGACGAGCGGTTCCCTATCGTCGAGGGAATCGACTTCGCCGTCGCGCCGGGCGAAGTCCTGGCCCTGGTCGGGGAGTCGGGCTGCGGCAAGAGCGTGACGGCGCAGAGCCTGCTTCAACTGCTGCCGCGCGAGCTCGAAATCGCCTCCGGCGAGATCCTGTTCCGCCGGTGCCAGGCGTCGCCGGCGGTCGATCTCGCCCGATTGCCCAAGGACGGCAGGGACATCCGACGCATCCGCGGCAACGAGATCGCAATGATCTTTCAGGAGCCGATGAGCTCCTTCTCGCCCTTGCATACGGTCGGTGCCCAGATTGTCGAGGTGTTGCGGCTCCATCTCAAGCTTGGAAAGGCGGCGGCCCGGGCGCGCACCATCGAACTGCTCGACCTGGTGGGGATCGGCGATCCTGACCGCGCCGTCGATCAGTACCCCTACGAATTCTCCGGGGGCATGCGCCAGCGCGCGATGATCGCCAAGGCGTTGTCCTGCAACCCGGCTCTGTTGATCGCCGATGAGCCGACCACGGCGCTGGACGTGACGATCCAGGCGCAGATTCTCGAGTTGATGCGCGACCTGCAGCGCGAGCTCCGCATGGCGATCGTCTTCATCACGCACGACCTTGGCGTTGTGGCTCAGCTCGCCGACCAAGTCGCCATCATGTACATGGGCCAGATCGTCGAGCGAGGGGTTGTGCGCGACGTGTTCAAAGACCCCAGGCACCCCTACACCGTGAACCTCATTCGCGCCATCCCGCGCCTCGGCGACTTGAAGGCGAGACGCCAGCTCGAGCCGATCCGCGGCAGTGTGCCGAGCCTGCGCGATCGGCCTGACGGCTGCAGCTTTCATCCACGCTGCGACGCCTTCATGGCCGGGCGATGCGATTCGCTCGCGCCGACGAGCCGTGGCGTCGCGCCCGCTCACAGCGTGAGCTGCCATCTCTATGGTTGAGGGCGATCGGACCGGCGGCATGGACACCATCCTGAAGCTCGAGGACCTGCAGGTCCATTTCCCGATCGGTGAGAGCGGCTTGTTCAAGCGTCGCACGGGCGCGCTACGCGCCGTCGATGGCGTCGATCTGGAAATCCGGCGCGGCGAGACCCTCGGCCTGGTCGGGGAAAGCGGCTCCGGCAAGACCACACTGGGGCGCGCTCTGCTGCGCGCAATCGAGCCGACCGCCGGCCGCATCCTCTACGATCTGGGCGGCGAGCGCGGCGACCTGCGTGCTCTCGGGCGCCGCGCCTTGCGGCAGCAGTGGCGCAGGATGCAAATGGTCTTTCAAGATCCCTATTCGTCGCTCAACCCGCGCATGACCGTGCGGGATGTGATTGCCGAGCCGTTGGTCGCCAACCGTCTGGCGCGCGGCAAGGCGCTGGACCGGCAGGTCCGCGAGATCGCTGGCCTGTGCGGCCTGCGCGCCGATCATCTGGGGCGCTTTCCGCACGCGTTCAGCGGCGGTCAGCGCCAGCGTATCGCTATAGCCAGGGCCCTTGTACTGCGCCCGCTGTTCATCGTCTGCGACGAGCCGGTCTCGGCGCTCGACGTCTCGATCCAGGCGCAGATTCTCAATCTGCTGAAAGAGCTGCAGCAGGAGCTGTCGCTCACCTACCTGTTCATCGCGCACGATCTCGCCGCAGTTGCCTATGCCAGCGACCGGGTAGCCGTGATGTACCTGGGCCAGATCGTCGAGTTGGCGCCGACGGAGCAACTCTACTATGGGCCTAGGCACCCCTATACCGAAGCACTCATGTCCGCGATTCCGGCGGCAGACCCCGACGAGCGCATGGCGCCGGTGCTGCTCCAGGGCGAGCGCCCGAGCCCGGCCAACCCGCCAAACGGCTGCCGCTTCCACACGCGCTGCCGCTACGCCCAGGCGCGCTGCAGCAGCGAGGCGCCGGCGCTGCGCGAGATCGCAACGGGGCACCTATCCGCTTGTCACTTCGCAGAGACGCTGACGCTCAAGGGAGCGCGGGAGCTGACCGATAGCGCCGCCGCGCCGGCCGCGCCGCCGCGCGCCGGGCAGACCGTGAAGAACACCACTATCGGAGAGAAGTCCAGATGACCAACATTCTCCTGATTACCGCCGACCAGTGGCGCGGAGAGTGTCTGTCGGCGCTCCGGCATCCAGTCGTTCGCACGCCGCAGCTCGACGCGCTCGCGGCCGATGGCGTGCTGTTCCGCAACCACTTTGCGCAATGCGTGCCCTGCGGGCCGAGCCGCGCCTCCCTGCTCACCGGTACCTACCTGATGAACCATCGCTCGGTGGGTAACGGAACGCCCCTCGACTCGCGCTTCACGAACATTGCGCTCGAGATGCGCAGGGCCGGCTACGAGCCGAGCCTGATCGGATACACCGACACCTCGGCCGATCCGCGCAGCCGCGACCCGCGCGATCCCCTGGTCGCGCGCTACGAGGGCGTCTTGCCCGGTTTTCGGGAGATTGTGCCGGGCAGCGAGCTGCACTATGCCTGGGCGCGCAGCCTGGCCGCCAAGAGCTATGCGCTTCCGCCTGCGGGAAGCGACTTCTACCGCTGGTTCACGCCCGAGCCCACCCCTTCGGACAGCGGCCCGACCCGAGCCGCGGCCCGCTACAAGGCCGAAGACAGCGATACGGCCTTCGCGACCGATCGCGCTATCGAATTCGTCACCCACTCGGTTCGACGGCCCTGGTTTCTGCACCTCTCCCTCCTGCGCCCGCATCCGCCATTCGTGGCGCCCGCGCCGTACAATGCGCTCTACGGGCCCGAGGAGGTGTCGTGGATTCGGGGCGCCGCCTCGCCCGAGGCCGAGGCGGCGCTGCATCCCCATGTCGCCCACGTGCTGCGCCACCACTATGCCTTCGACGGCCACGATCCGGCGCGTCACCCGGCCGAGGAGGGTGCCATACGACAGCTCCGGGCCACCTACTACGGGCTGATGAGCGAGGTCGACGACAATCTCGGCCGCCTCTTCGCAGCGCTCCGCGCACAGGGCCAATACGACGACACTCTGATTGTCTTCACTTCCGATCATGGCGAGCAGCTCTGGGATCACTGGATGCTGGGCAAGAGCAGCTTCTTCGACCAGAGCGTCCAGGTGCCGCTGATCGTCAATCCGCCAGTCTCGCTCGGCGGCACGGCGAAAGGCCATATCGTCTCGGCCTTCACGGAAAGCGTCGACGTTATGCCGAGCGTCCTGGAGGCGGTCGGTCTGGAGGCGCCGTTGCAATGCGACGGCGAATCGCTCCTGCCATTCCTGTGCGGCGCTGCGCCGAAAGACTGGCGTCAGCAGGTGCATTGGGAAATCGATTTTCGCGACGTTTACCACCGCCGCGCCGAGCGGGATCTCGGAATTCCCCTGGATCTCTGCTCGCTCTCCGTTGTCCGGGACGAGTGTTACAAGTACGTCTACTTCGCTGCACTGCCGCCGCTGCTCTTCGACCTGCGGGACGATCCCGACGAGCGCATCGACCGGGCGGCGGACCCCGCTCTTGCCCGCACCCAGCTGGACTACGCGCAGTCGATGCTGTCCTGGCGTCTGGCGCATGCCGAGCGAACTCTCACTGGCATTCGTCTGGTAGCCAAGGGACCGCACGAGGTTCCGCGATCGGACCGGCTGCATGCCTACCGGCCCTCGGCGTGACCCTTCAGGCGAAGCCGGAGCTCATGTCGCGCTTCATCGATCTGTCGCATGAGCTGAAAGACGGCATGACCGGCCCGCGAGTCCGTCTGCCCGACGGCACGCTGCTCGACGGAAGGCCCCTCATCCGCCCCTGGCTCACGCGCGAGCAATCCGCCGCAGTGCTGAAGGAGCAGGCGTCATTCGAAATTTCGGAGATGCGCTTCGTGGCCTCGACCGGGACCTATCTCGACTCTCCCTACGGCCGCTATCCGGACGGGCGGGATATCGCCGATCTCCGGCTGGACGAGCTCGTCCTGCCCGGCGTGGCTTTCGATCTGCGCGAGCGGCCACCCGGCGCTGCGGTTGGGCCGGAGATTTTGCAGCCGGGGCTGGAGGTCGCGGGAGCCGCGGTCTTGTTCAACTTCGGCTGGGATCGGCACTGGGGCACCGAGGCCTATCGACGCCATCCGCATATCTCACCGGCACTGGCCGACCGCCTGGTGGAGCGTGGCGCACGCTTGCTCGCCTTCGACACCGGCAACGCCGATGCCCCCGATACGCCGGCACATCCGGTCCACTCGAGCCTGTTGGCCAAGGATGTCCTGATCGCGGAGAATCTTACCGGGATCGAGCGGCTGCACGGCCTGTCGTTTCGCTTCTTCGTGGTTCCCGTCAAAGGTCGCCGAGTATCCTCCATGCCAG
This sequence comes from Kiloniellales bacterium, assembly GCA_050728975.1. Lineage (GTDB taxonomy): Bacteria > Pseudomonadota > Alphaproteobacteria > Kiloniellales > JBOHKJ01 > JBOHKJ01. Next base: position 23,450 of record JBOHKJ010000288.1, read on the forward strand.
TCAGGGCCTTTGCAGAGATCCTCTGAATGCCGCTCTATCTCAACCTGATCGAGTGATGACCAGCAGCGGCATGTCGCTCAAGGTGGCCGTGCACGACTTCGACCCGAAGGTTCGATGCGGCCGTTGCTGCTCGAAGGCTAGCGGCCTGATCCCGCCTATCCTCCGCCCGGCTAGTCCCTCCAAACTCACTGCCACTATTCGGCCGGACTGTGTCGGGTCGAGCCACCACCGCTGCGTCCCGTCGCGGCTGGCTTTGTGATCGCGGCGATGGAGCCTATCGGCCGCGGAGCATCTCCCAGGGATCGTGTCGTCGCCATCGATCAAGGCACCACGGCGACCAAGGCCTTCGCGCTGAATCGGCAAGGCGATTTTGAGGCCATAGCGAAGCTCTCGCACCGGCAGATACTTCCGCGCTCCGGCTGGGTCGAGCACGATCCCGAGGAGTTGCTTGGAAATCTGCAGCGCTGTCTGAAGCGGTCGGGGCCCGGTCTCGCTGTCGGCCTCGACAATCAGGGCGAGACCGTGGTGGCGTGGGACGCCCGAACCGGCCGACCAGTCTATAACGCCATCGTATGGCAGGATACGCGCACCAAGGCCATGATCGAACAACTCCGGTCCACGGGCGCCGAAGCCGAGACCAAGGCGCGCGCCGGCCTGCCGCTCGATTCCTATTTCTCCGCCGCCAAGCTGCGCTGGATCCTGGACAATGTAGCCGAAGCCAAGGTCCTGGCGCGGGAGAAAAGGCTGCGCCTTGGGACCAGCGACGCCTATTTCCTCGATCGTCTCGTTGGGCACTACGCGACCGACGTTTCGACGGCCGCGCGCACCAGCCTGATGAATCTCGACACGCTCGAGTGGGATGCAACTCTCTGCGAACTCTTCGGTATTCCCGGAGAATTATTGCCGGAAATCCGCCCGACAACCGGAGAATTCGGCGAAGTTGCCATCGAAGGCGGGACAGCACCGATCACCGCCAGCGTCGTCGACCAGACAGCCGCACTCTTCGGGCACCGCTGTTTCGAGCCTGGACGAGCCAAGATCACCTTTGGGACCGGCGCCTTCGCGCTCAGTGTAACCGGAACGGCGCGAGCCGACGTTGCCGAGAGCGGGCTCTTGCCCGTCGTTGCTTGGAAGCTGGGCAACGCCCCGGCGATCTATGCTATCGACGGCGGTGTCTACAGCGCAGGATCGGCGGTCGACTGGGCACGATCGATGGGCCTTTTCGGTGGCTTCGAAGAGATCGACTCATTCCAAGCGCCAAGTGCGATCTCGCGCGGCTTGGCCTTCGTTCCAGCGCTTTCGGGGCTGGCCTGTCCCTATTGGGACCGTGAGGCAGCAGGGCTCTTTATCGGCATGGGCCTGGAGACCACACAGTGGGATCTCTGCCAGTCGGTGCTGGAGGGGATAGCCTTGCGCGCGGCACAGGTGATCGCGGCTATGGCTGACCTGTCCGGAATAGGGCCGGAGGTGTCCATCGATGGCGGCCTGTCGCTCAACCTCTATTTCCGGCGATTCCTGGCAGATGCGCTCGACCGAAGGGTTGTCGTGCCCTCCACTCCCGAAGCGACCAGTCTGGGTACGGCCTGGCTTGCCATGCTGGGCGCTGGCCTGGTCGCCTCGTTGGATGAGCTGCCGAGTCGCGATGCAAACGCGGTAATTGAGAAGCCGCAGGAGCCCGTGACTCCGGGGCAGCATGCCTGCTTTGCCGAGGCGGTCGCGCGAGCGCGTGGCTGGCGACGAGATTTACGCCCGAGCTTATGAGGCAGCGTAAACACGAGTTCTGGCAGGCAGCGTCAGCTCGAACGTGCCGTCTATGCGGCTTTGGGGCTGTCGCCGGAACCTCCAAGCAACCGAATACCTGCTCCGGCGTTGAAGAGATCCTCGGGAGGTGACGTCAATGGCCAGATTGCCTGGCGTCACCCGATTGGCCCGCTGGGGCGCGACCTAGCGCGCCTTTGCTTGACGCAACCGTGCGGTGCGTGCTTGCAGGTTATGCTCCGCCTTGAGAGCCCGCGCGACCGTAAAGAACTCTCGGACCAGACGCGAGTCCTTGCGCTCGGTCAGGCAATTCACATGGGCAGTCGTGAAGATCTCGGCACCTTTGACCTCGACAACGCGGAGCGCAGGATGAGGGATGTATTCGATGTCGGAGACGGCGCCGATTCCGATGCCGCGTACGACCGCCAGCCAGACTGCCTCCCGGCTACCGATCTCCATCACTGGATTCACCGTGACCCCTGCTCTGCGAAGCGCTGCCTCGACGGCCAGACGGGTGGTCGAGCCGGTCTCGCGTAGCACCATCCGTTGACCTTCGAGCTCCTCGATCTGGATACGCCGCCGGCCCTGCTTTGCCCAGGGATGGTCGGTATTGACGAATATAACCACCGGGTGGCGGCTATAGGGCATGGCGAAGATGCGAGGATCGTCTTCGGCATGCGCTAGCACCGCTACGTCTACACTATAGTCGAGAAGCCGTTCCACCATGTCACGCGAATTGCCGACGGTCACGCTCAGTTGGATTCCCGGATGCCGCTCGTTGAAGGCCCACAGCATCTCGATCGCGTGATAGGGACCGACGGCACCAACCTTGATGTGCCCGGTGTGAAAACCGCCATAGGCATTGAGCAGGTCCCGGACCTCTTCCTCGAGAACCATGATGCGCTGGGCAATCTGAAAGAGCTCGCGGCCGGCGCTCGTGAGTTCGACGGACCGCCCCCTTCGGTAGAACAGCTCCACGGAGAAATAACGCTCCAATGCGCGCACTTGGCTGGTGATCGTTGGTTGCCCTATCCCTAAGGTCCGAGATGCAGCCGTGAATCCGCCCTCGGCCGCCACTGCGTGAAATGATCGAAGCTGCGTGTAAATCATCGATTTAAGCAATGAGTATGATCGAAATTTTGCATTGGATCAATAGTGAGGAGCATGGGAGCATCGCTCCAGTGGGAGAGGCCCAGCCGGATCTGGCGCGCAAGCGGGAGAGTAAGCAGCGGTGTGGACTTACGCCAATCCGGTGAAAGTTCATTTCGGCCCCGGGGCGGTCGACGGGGTCGCTGATGTCCTCAGCGGTCGCCCCTATGCGATTGTCACTTACCACGAAGTTCTGTTCCACGAGATCGCCGCGCGAATTGCCAGCCGCGCGGGCCAACCGGCTGTCGTTATAGATGGCATAGCGCCAAACCCCGACTACCCCATGCTGCATGCTGCCTGTCGGCAGTTTGCCACTGCCAAGGACATGCCCGGTGTGATTCTGGCGCTGGGAGGTGGGTCGGTGATTGACGCCGCAAAGGTGATTGCGGCGGGTGCCGGCGGATTTGCGCCGGTGCAGGCGTATCTGGAAGGCTCTGTCGACGTTGGCGCGCTGACCGCCGTTCCTATCGTTGCGGTTCCGACCACTGCCGGCACTGGAAGCGAGGTCACGAGTTGGGCGACGGTCTGGGACAGGGAAAGCGGCCGAAAGCGGTCGCTTGCGCACCAGAGCCTCTATCCCACCGATGCGGTCGTAGACCCCGATCTTATGACCGGAATGCCGGGCGGCCTCACTATCAGCACGGCGCTCGATGCGCTCTCGCATAGCCTGGAAGCCATCTGGAACGTCAATGCCAATCCAGTATCGACGAACCATGCGGTCTTTGCGGCCTGCGAGCTGTTGGAATGCCTGCCGCGCTTAGTCGAGGATCTGGACAACCGTACCCTGCGCATGCGAATCGCTCGCGCTGCGCTGCTCGCTGGCCTTGCTTTCTCCAACACGAAAACAACGCTGGCGCATTCCATCTCGTATCCCATCACCTTGCGTCACGACATGCCGCACGGTTTTGCTTGCTCGTTCAGCCTGGCGATGGTCATGCGCAGTGTCATCGGGGTGAGCCCCGACTGCGACGAAGCTCTGCGACGCATCTTTGGCAGAGATCTCCACTCTGGTGCCAGCCGGTTGGAGCGGTTCCTGGTCGGGCTGGGTGTATCGGTCCGGCCAGCCGACCATGGTATCGCCGGGGATGAATGGCAGAGCATCGTTATGGACGCGATCGGCGGCGAGCGCGGGCGCAACTTCATCGGCAGCAGGGAGCGGATCGTGGACAGCTTGATCGCAGGAGGAGGGCGAGGAGCGTAAGGAGTCGTCGTGTTGTCGCGCTGGGCAAGGATGCCCACCTGATCGCGTAGGCGACCAAAAAACCTGACGGAAGCTCAGGGACACAATCAATCGTCAACATCACCACGGGAGGACGTACACCATGAAAAGATGCAAGAAACGATATCATCCGAGTTCGTTCAGCATGACGAACGGCCTCGCCGCCGCGCTCGCGCTCGCCATAGTTGCGGCCTCTGGAGCCCTGACGGGAGCCAAGGCCGCCGAGTGCGAGAACCCCGAGGCGCTTCGCTTCTCGATCATTCCGACGGAGGAAACGATCCAGGAGCTCACGATCTACAAACCGGTCATCGATCTGCTGTCCAAGAATACGGGAAAGAAGATCGAATTCTACATGCCGACCTCCTACGCCTCGGTCGTCGAAGCTATGATCGGCGGCTGGGTGGATATTGGCGTACACGGGCCGAACTCCTACGTGCTGGCCCGCGAGAAGGACCCTACCATCGAGGTCTTCGCAACTTACGCCAAGCGCCCTGGCTATCTTCAGGAAGAAGGACCCGGATACCGGGCGGTGCTGATCGTCAGGAAAGACTCGAAGTTCGACAGCATCGAATCCTTGAAGGGCACCACGATCGGCCTCACCGATCCGGCCAGTACTTCGGGCAACCTGATCCCGCGCGTCCTCTTTTCCAAGGAAGTCGGCACCGAGCTCGAAGAGTACTTCGATAAGGTCGTTTACACTGGCGAGCACGACAAATCGACGATTGCCGTTTACGAGAACAAGGTTGATGCGGCCTTCGTTGCCACGCATCGCTTCGATAACGTAGTCGAGCGTGGGCTCGTGAAGCTGGACGACTTCGAAGTCCTCTGGAAGTCACCGCCGGTTCCGCAAGATCCTTTTACATACCGCGGTGCGCTCTGCGACGACCTTAAGGCCAAGATCAAGGAGACATTTCTGACCTTGCAGGATCATCCGGAGGCGAAGCAATTCCTGGAGAACGTGAACGCGAACAAGTTCGTGGAGATGGAGGATGCCGACTACGACATCATCCGCGAGCTTCGAGCGGCCAAGGAGAAGATGTAGCTGTAAAGCCGAGGTACCTTGGCGGGTCTGGGCGATTAGGCGCCTATCCGGACCCGCCGGTACTGCCTATGCCGAGGGAAATTCCATGCAGGGCGACAGCAAACGTGTCATCCTCGAGGTGGACGATCTCAAAGTCCGCTACGCTTCAGGCGGCCCAGAGATCTTGAAGGGGATCTCCTTTGCGGTAGGCGCGCAGGACTTTGCGGCGATCATCGGCCCCAGCGGGGCTGGCAAATCGACCTTGATCCGCTGCATCAACCGGCTTGTGGAGCCGACCTCCGGTCGAATCTATCTCTATGGCCAGGAGGTCACCAAGCTCTCGCAGCGCGGGCTCAGGCAGATACGGCGCAACATCGGCATGATCTTCCAGGAATTCAATCTCGTGAACCGGATGTCGGTCATCGACAACGTGCTTTCCGGGCGGCTCGGCTACGTGGGCAACATGCGAAGCCTGCTCCGTCTGTTCCCGCGCGAGGATATCTCTCGGGCCCTCGCGCTTCTCGATCGCGTTGGCTTGATCGATCACGTGGATAAGCGCGCCGATGAGCTGAGCGGTGGCCAAAGGCAGCGTGTCGGCATTGCGCGAGCACTTATGCAGGACCCGAAGCTACTCCTCGTGGACGAACCGACGTCCAGTCTCGATCCGAAAATATCACGGGAGGTCATGGGGCTGATCAAGGAGGTCGCGACCGAGTTCGAGGTTCCAGTCTTGTGCAATATACATGACGTCCAATTGGCTATGGACTTCTGCAACAAGATAATCGGACTCCAAGACGGCGTGAAGATGTTCGACGGCCCAACGGCTCAAATGAACCGCCGGAGACTCGACGAAATCTACGCCATGGAAGTCCTCTGAGCGTCGCGGGCGGAGAGACGATGTCCGGAACTATGGCTAGCCATTCCATCACAGTCGACGGCGTGATCGCCGATCGCAAACGGGGCGGAATGTTCCGGGCAGCGCTCTTGGCTGGCCTCCTGATTCTGGTTGCCTGGAGTGTCGAGGCGACGATCATCGAGGATACCGACTGGTACCGTCTCGGCTCCTTTGCAGACGTGATGCGCGCGGTGGGCCGCTTTGTCGGTATCGACTGGTCATTGGTCCCGCACCTGTTCCGGCCGATGGTGGAGACGTTTATGATGGCCTGCCTCGGCACCTTGCTCGGCTGCGTCATCTCCTTGCCGGTAGCTTGGTTCGGCGCCATCAACGTGACGCCGAGCAAGTTCATCGTGTATCCGCTCGGGCGTTTCCTCATGACGCTTAGCCGCTCGACCCACGAGATCGTCTGGGCCCTGATCTTTGTCTCGGCCGTGGGTCTCGGATCGCTGCCCGGGATCCTGGCATTGGCCTGCCGCTCGGTGGGTTTTATTTCGAAGATATCGGCCGAGGCCATCGAAAATATCGACCGCAAACCGGTCGAGGCGATCCGGTCGGTCGGCGGCAGTAACTTCCAGGTCATGTACTACGGCATAGTTCCGCAAGTGCTGCCGGTCGTCCTGGGAACCATAGTATTCGAATGGGACATCAACATTCGACGCTCGGCGATCATGGGGCTGGTCGGTGCGGGCGGCCTGGGGCTGACGTTCCATCGTCAGATGGTGATGTACAACTACCCGGGCGTCACCACGGTCATCCTCGCCATCCTGGCGCTCATCGTGATTGGCGAGATCTTCTCGCACCGCGCCCGGAAAGCGGTGATTTAGCCCGATGCAGCCGTTGCGCGACATGCGATCGATGAAGGCGGCTCCGCCCCCGGACCGGGCGAGAGACAAATGGCCGCCTCTCAGCTGGAGCCGATTCAAGTACCCGGAGTCGCTTATCCGCTTCGCAGTGCTGCTCGGTATCCTGGTCTTCCTCGGCTATTCGCTGGTCTTCCTGGACGTCCGCATCGAACGGCTGGCATTCCTCTTCTCCCGCCTCGGCGCTCTGCTGGCCGATCGCTACTATCCACCAGACCTGGAATTGCTGACCGACAGCGGTTATCTCGAATCCGTCGTCGAAACCGTTCAGATGGCCTATCTCGGCGCGCTCTTCGGGCTACTGCTGTCGGTTCCGCTTGCTTGGTTCGCTTCGTTCAACGTGACGCCTCACAAGCTCCTCTACCCGGTCGGACGGCTGTCGATCATGGGGTGCCGCGCCGTACACGAGATGATCTGGACGATCCTTTTCGTCTCCATTCTCGGCTTTGGCATGCTTCCCGGGGTGTTGGCGCTCACGCTGTTCTGTGTCGGCTTCGCCGGTAAGTTGTTCGCCGAGGAGGTCGAATCCGTCGACAGAGGACCTGTCGATGCGATTCGTGCAACCGGCGCGAGGCCCCTGCAGGTTTTCGTTTTTGCGGTCCTGCCTCAGGTGCGCGTCGCCTGGGCCGGGATCGCGATCTATACCTGGGACGTTGCTTTCCGGGCTGCAACCGTTGTGGGTTTCTTCGGCGCCGGGGGCATGGGCTGGTATCTCCAACGCTACGTCCAGCAGCTTGAAAGCCAAAGGGTCGCGGCGATTCTGATCTCCATCGTCGCACTGGTCGTAGTCGCCGAAGTTCTCTCGGCTTGGGCCCGTGCCGCGGTGAATCGAATGAAGTGACCGTGGCGCTGTCGGTTCGGCTGCATGTCATGCAGTCTCGAGCACAACGCAGCGCACAAGTTAGCTAAGACCGAAGGCCTATCCAGGCCGGGTAAGGGACTAGGGCAGGGCGCCCCTTGTTTTCTACTAGCTGGAGACCTCTTAAACTGGACAGGAACCTTTCCCGTTCTCGCGCATCGGAGGGAGCATGGCTTTGCCGGATAGCTCGGTCCTTGATCCGAATCTGGAATCCCGCTCGCGGAATGGCGATGGCTTGACCGATGAAGACTTGGTTCGCCGCCTGCGGGGCGGAGATGCGGTCGCTTTCGAGCTCGTCATCCGACGCTACAACCGCCGCCTCTATCGCCTAGCGAGGGGAATTCTGAGGAACGGCCCGGATGCCGAGGACGCGGTGCAGGAAGCCTATGTGCGCGCCTTTACCCATATTGCCGAATTTACCGGGCCTTCCGGTTTTGCAAGCTGGTTGTGCAGGATCGCCGTCAACGAGTCGCGCGGCAGGTTGCGGCGGCGCAGGCGGGTCGCCTCCTTCGACGACCACCCGGATCGAAGGCAAGGCAGCGGCGACATTCCACGGCTCGATGCCGTGAGAGGCGAGGAATTCAGCCCCGAGCGGCAGGCGACAAGCAGCGAGCTTCGAATACTGCTTGAGAAAGCGATCGACTCCTTGCCGGAAGAATTCCGTATCGTGTTCATCATGCGGGCCATAGAAGGCATGAGCGTCGCCGAAACCGCGGAAGCTCTCGAGTTGCAGCAAGCTGCGGTCAAGACCAGATTCCACCGCGCCCGCCGACAACTACGGCACGCGCTGGGCGAAAGGATCGACGCGCTCTTGCCATCAACCTTCGAGTTTGGCGGCGCGCGCTGCGACAAGATGACCGAGCGCGTGCTGGCTCGCCGCCAATTTATCGCCAGGAACGCCTAGACCACCCGACCTGCAGCCGGCGAGAGCGATCGCTCAGGCGCTCCGTTCGGAGCGACGTCGTGCCGTTCACGTTGCCTGCGGCGTCTTTTCAGCTCTAACGCTCGATTTGGCGACCTGCAACAGGCCTCCGGGCATGCAGTAGAATGCACAGCCGCGCAATGTGACAACCGCCTCTCGGTTTATGCGCCTGCCAATTGCACCGGGGTAGGATAGCTATGCGTGCGGAGTCCGGTCAGGCCGGCTTCATCCGGAGCTCGTCGTTGTCGCGGGCTCCGCCGACCGAATTACCCCGCCGCTCGAGCCGCTGCCATACTCCACCGTGGTGACCGTCAACTCGTCGTTCGCGGGTCCCGCCGTCGCAGTCACCTCGACCTGGTTCCAATAGAGCGGATAGCGCTCGGCCCAGCGCTTTCTGTCGTCGACAGAGTAGGGGCGCATGCCGAAATCCGTGGGGCGCAGGCTGACGAAGATCAGATTGGTCTGGCCAACCTCCAGCGGGCCGAATTTGATCGTCGCGTTGCGCCTGCCGGACCCACCGTTCGTGAGCTGCGGCGGATCGTAGGGCGAGATCTCGAAGGTCTCGCCGCTCGAGCTGCTGACGAAGATATCCTGGATGATGGCCACCGTCGAAATCCTGGCAACCACTTGGTCGACATCGCTGGTGCCCTCGCTGGTGAGGCGCAGCGTCATCCAGAGCTGATCTTCGAGATCGCTGTCTTGTGCATTGTTTTTGGCGGCTTTCCATACTTTTCGAAGGTCGGCCGGAACGCCGGGCACCAGCGATGCCCGGACCAGCGGCCGGTCGAGCCGCTGCTCTTGAGCTGTCACGGTCTCCTCTAGGCTGCCGAGCCAGCCATGGTGCAATGCGGCGGCACCCGCCAGCGCGACGACGAAAATCCAAAGCGCGATTCGCTCAATTCCATGCATTCATCAAAACTCCCTCATCAAATCGCCGATTGGCTCGCCGCGCTGCGCAGTCCCCGATCTTAGGGGCAGCCCGGTCAACGGGAGCCTAACGATGAGGTGGTTTCTCGCAACGAAATGTGTCGACATCCGGGCGCTGGCGCCGATTCTCCTTTGCTGACCGATAGAATCGGCCAGCGATCTCAGGGCTCTACGAGCCACCTTCCGCGTCGCGCGCGGCCTTGGCGCCGCCTGGAGCCGTGGAGTCCTCGGTGCAGGTCCCGATCGAGCCGTCGCCGCAGGTCCGGCCGTCGATCCAGATGGCACCTTCGAGATCTGCGCCCGGCACCCATTCCGACCCGGAAAAGTCAGTTCCGACAACGGTCGCGCCGGTCAAGTTAGCGTCGTTCAGGCGCGCGGCCTGGAGTCGGGCGCCGCTGAGATTGGCCCGGCGCAGATCGGCGTCCTGGAGGTTGGCGCCGACCAGATTCGCTTCGGAAAGATCGGCCCCGGCCAGGTCGGCGCCACGCAGCCAAGCCTTCTCCAAGTCCGCACCGGACAGATCCGCATCCTTTAGGTGGGCTCCATTGAGCGAGGCGCCGCGCAGGTCGGCATTCGATAAGCTGGCGCCCTGCAACCTGGCGCCGCGCAGATTGGCGTCCGACAGGTCGGCGCTCGACAGATCGACCCCGGTCAGGGTTGCGTCGGACAGATTAATGGAGGACAGCGGCCTGCCGGAGAGACTGGCGCCGGTCAGGTCCGCGCCGGAACAGTTGGCAAAAGCCCTTGGCTCGCAAGCCGCCCTGGCGCCGTTCGCTCCCCATCCGATCAACAGGAGATAGATCGCCAATGCCGCCAAGGGTAGGTGTCTGCCATCCGCTCCGGTCACTGGCATAAAGACTCCTGCTCGCTTCTCGTCCGGCCGACAATGCGCCGCCGGAGGATCGAAATAATATGCGCCTTAGCGCGCTCCAGCGGCGTCATACCTGATTGCCGCATCTCGTGAGTTAGGTTGATCGGCTCGATTGGGCCACCTGTTCAAGCAAGGGGTAGCTCGATTGAATCTATTCAAGCATCTCCGGATTGCCACCCCTAACTCGACCGGCCAGCCGCGCTGATTGCGACTTTCCAGTGAACAGGGGGTCCCGAAAGGCGCGGCTATAGCCAATTGGACGTCGGCGGCCAAAGTCGACCGATACTGAAAGTGCACGGACAGGAATAGATCGAGGGGTTATGCTTGGCCGGCAGGGGTAAGTCGGCAGCCGATAGCGACGCTTCTTTAGGAGGTGTCTCGTCATGAAGGGTGCAGCTGGATTTCTCTCGTGCTTCTGCGGTGCGGCAATCTGGTGGGACCGGAATCGGGAACGCTTGCGCGCCACGCAGTGGCGTCACTGTCGTCGGCGGGATGCTGGCTGCCACCGTGATCGGACTCTTTGTTATCCCGACGCTGTTCGTGGCGATACGGCGAATTGCCGAATGGGGTGCTCGCAAGCCCGCGAGCGAGAAGCCGGCTGAGTAGCGCGCCTATGCCCCAGGCAAGGCCGAGCAGTTGGCTCGATCGTCCGGTCGACGAAGCGTTCGACCATGTCCTCGGCGCGCCTGACGCGCCAATCACCCTTGTCGAATACGGCAGCTATGCCTGCCCGCATTGCCGGGCTGCCAATGAGCGCATTGCCGAGGTCCGCGACCAGTTGGGCGATCGCCTGCGCTACGCATTCCGGCATCGCCCGGTCCCCGGGAGCGACGTCGCTCGTCGCGCCGCCGAATTGGTGGAGCGCACCGGCGATCCCGAGCACTTCTGGAAGGCGCATGTCGAATTGATGACGCGCTCGGAAACGCTGACCGAAGACGACTTGCGTGCCGTGGCCGGCGATTTGGCCCTGGCGCGGGAAAGCTTCGATGCCACCGAAGATGCCGGCAGACGCGCGCAGGCGCGGGTCGATGTCGACGTGAACAGCGCTAGCGCCAGCGGGGTGCTGATCACGCCGACCTTCTTCATCAATGGCCGCCGCTACGACGGTCCGTGGGACGAAGTGTCGTTTTCCGACGCGATGCTCGGCACGCTGGGCCATCGCGTGCGTTCGGCGGCGCTCGACTTCGCAAGATGGGGACCGTCGGCCGGCGCGCTGCTTCTGGCCGCCACGCTCCTGGCGGTCGTGCTGACCAACACGTCGCTGGGTCCCGAATTCGAGGCAATCTGGCAGCAGAATTTCGGCTTCACACTCGGCGACGCCAGTTTCCGCCTGTCGTTGCTGCAATGGATCAACGACGGTCTGCTGACGATCTTCTTCCTGGTTGTGGGGTTGGAGATCAAGCGTGAATTTACCGTCGGTCATCTGGCCAGCCGGCGTTCCGCGGCTCTGCCGATCGCCGGAGCCATCGGCGGCATGGTCGTACCGGCGGCCTTGTACATACTGGTGATTCCACAAGGGCCCTGGTCGCATGGCTGGGGCATACCGATCGCGACAGATACCGCCTTCGCGGTCGCGCTGATCGTGACGATGGGTCGGCGGGTGCCGATCGAGCTGCGTATCTTTCTGACCGCCGCCGCTATCGTCGACGACATCGGCGCAATTCTGTTGGTGGCGGTCTTATATTCGGCCGACCAGCAGATCGGATACCTCGCCGTAGCCGCTGCGATAGTTGGCGGGTTGGCGCTGCTCAATCGGGCCCGTATCTATCGCCTGTTTCCGTACATGCTGTTGGGTATCGCGCTTTGGGCTTGCATACAGGCAGGCGGTCTGCACGCCACCTTGACCGGCGTGCTCCTGGCGCTGTTTATCCCGACACGACCGCCACCGAATCTGAATGGCTTGATGGCGCAGGCGAATGCAATTATGGCGGCTGACGCGCGGCAGGGCGGCGAGGTACTTCGGCATGGCCCTTCGCTGCCGGTGCTGCACGCGCTCGACGCAATCCACGACCGGCTGGAATCGCCGGCGGCCCGCCTCTTGAGGCACGCCGGCTCGCGGTCGAGCTATCTGGTGTTGCCGCTCTTCGCCTTGGCCAATGCTGGGGTCGCCCTGACGGTGGCGGTCGTGAGCGGCCACCAGCAATTGATGCTCGCGATCGTTGTTGGTCTGGCGATCGGCAAGCCGCTCGGCATGGTGTCGGTTTCTGCGTTGACGGTCTGGCTGGGTATTGCCGTCAAGCCAGAGGAGTACTCCTGGCGCCAGCTGGCAGGCGCCGGTACCCTGGCCGGCATTGGCTTCACCATGTCATTGTTCATTGCCGGCCAGGCCTTTCCGGTGGCAGCCGACTTTGCAGCCGCCAAAATTGCCGTGTTCGTCGCCTCGGTGCTCTCCGCAGTCGTCGGCGTGACGCTGCTATGGGGCGCCGGGCGCGATTCGCGCTAGAGAAGAGTCTGCCGCCAATGATCCGCCGATGACGGGTTGCGCAAGCCGCAGCAGCCTAACCGTTTGCGGGAGGCTTCCTCGACGGTCTAGAGACCGAGCAGAAGCAAAGGGAGAAAGAAGATCACGGCCAGAATGCACCAGGCCGCGATTACGTCACGCAGCGAGACGTTTGCTTCGCGCTCGAGTTTGTCGCTGACCACGGGGTAGTCCTCTATTTTGCCTGACGACTTCAATTTGTCCGTCCTGAGTTGGAATAGGTTCCGTTGGAACGGATTGCCGGTGATGCTGAGCCTTTCAGCGGCGAGTGACTGTGGGATTTGGCACAGCTCGGCAGACCGTGATCGGGCCTTTCAGGCAGTGCGGCAAGTGGGACATGCGCTGGCGCCGGAGGCGCCCTAACTGGTTGCAAAAAAATACGGTTTCAGGAATTTTTTGCGATTCCGAGGTCGCGCGTTTGCCTGTAGAATGACCCAGGTCGTGAGGATCGACCTTTGCGGCCCCCCTCCCGCAAGGCGCCGGTGCAGCGGCGCGGACTAAGGGGTTGAAAAGAATGAGATGTCACTATTGCGGCGCGGCGGTTCGCGATCGAGATGACATCTGCAGTTCCTGCGGCCGTGACCTGACATTGGCCTTCGCCAAGTGCTGGTCGTGCGGCGGCGCCAATCCCGGGAACCAGAAATTCTGCGGCCATTGCGGAGCCTTTCTTTCCGCAGGCCCGCCCAGTGCTTCGGAAGAGGTTCTGCCGCCGGCGGCGCAACGGGGCAGCGATGCAGCCTCCGATCGCCGGCAGGTCACGGTTCTGTTCGTCGATCTAGTCGGCTCGACGGAGATTTCGCGCCGCCTCGATCCCGAGGATCTGAGCGAACTGCTCGGCGCGATACAAAAGTGCTGCGACGAGGTCATCACGCGATTTGAGGGCTTTACTGCTCAGCTCCTGGGCGATGGCATCCTTGCCTACTTCGGCTATCCGAAGGCCCATGAGGACGATCCCGAGCGGGCAGTGCGGGCGGGGCTGGGTGTCATTCAGGCCATGGGGGCCGTCAGCCGCCATTTCGATCAGGATATCGCGCTTCGGGTCGGCATCGCGACAGGTACGGTTCTGACGGGCAACCGGACTGTGCTAGGCGGCCCGGTGTCCCTCGCAGTTGTCGGCGATACGCCCAATCTGGCCGCCCGGCTTCAGGGCATCGCGAGACCGAACAGCGTCGTCGTCTCGCAATCGACCAAGGACATCTTGCGGAAGCTGTTCGACTTCAAGGACCTCGATCGGCAAAGGCTGAAGGGGTTCGGCGACCCGGTCGGCGCCTGGGAGGTCACCAGCGAGCGCCCCGTAATGACCCGCTTCGAAGCGCTCAGATCCGATGTTCATGCACCGCTGGTGGGCAGGCGGGAAGAACTGGCGTTGCTGAATAGCCGCTGGGATCTGGCGAAGAGAGGAACCGGTCAGATCGTATTGTTGACCGGAGAGGCGGGCATCGGGAAATCGCGGATCATCGAGAATTTTCGACGCGCGACAGCGGCCGATGGGATGATTCTCGTCTTTCAATGTTCGTCCCACTACGCCAACAGCGCGCTGTTCCCGGTCATCGCACAAATGGAGAAGACGATCGGCTTGCTGCCGGAGGATGGCAAGGAGGCACGTCTCGAGAAGCTCAAGAAGAGCATATCTGCGGTGCTGGCCGACTCCAGCCTCGCTGTGCCGCTCTTTGCGAGGCTGCTGTCGATTCAAGTCGATGGGGACGAGTCGGCCGCGGCAATGAGCGCGCAGCGCTGGAGGGAGGCGACCTTCCGCGTGCTTCTTGGCTACCTGGAAGCTCTGTCCAAGACCGAGCCTCTCCTCGTGATTGTCGAAGACGCTCATTGGATCGACCCCAGCACGCTCGAGCTGATCGAGTTGATGAGGGGCTGGATCCGTTCGGCTCGTGTGCTTTTGATCGTCACGGCGCGGCCCGAGTTCATGCCGTCTTGGACGACAACGCCCGGACTCTCCATGTTGACGCTCAATCGATTGAGCGCAAGCGAGAGCGCGACCTTGGTGCGCGGCTTGCCCGGCTCGGGCAGCTTGCCGGAGGACGTCGTGGCAAAGCTTTGCGATCGGGGTGACGGCGTGCCGCTGTTCATCGAGGAGCTTGCCTTGTCGCTCCTGTCATCGGGAAGCCAAGACGATCCGGCATCGGCGTCGGTCCGGCAGAACAAGGAGTCGGGATTCTCCATTCCAGCCACCCTCCAGGATTCCCTGATGGCCAGACTGGACATGCTCGGTCCGAGCAAAGACTTGGCACAGATCGCTGCGGCAATCGGCAGAGACTTCAGTCTCGATCTCCTGGAGGAGATTGCCGAGCGGCCGATTGCAGAGCTTCAAGGTGCCATGGATTCCATGATCCGCGCCGCTTTGATCTATAGCAGCGGCGTACCGCCGCACTGGAACTACAGCTTCAAGCACACCCTGGTGCAGGATGCGGCTTATTCGAGCTTGCTGCGAGGGCGCCGGAAGAAACTGCACGGCCGGATCGCAGAGGTGCTCGAGGGCCGGTTTCAGCGCAGCAAGCCGGAACTGATCGCCCATCACTACACGCTGGCTCGCAACCCGCAAAAGGCGATCGAGTACTGGGAGGAGGCGGGTCGGCGGGCGCTTCGCAGCTCGGCCGACCGCGAGGCTGTCGGCCATTTCGAGCGCGCAACCCAATTGCTAGGCGAGTTGCCCAGCACGATCGCGACCAAGAGCCGGGAGCTGTCCCTGAGAATCTTGTTCGGTCCGGCCATGATCAACACGCTGGGGCCCATGAGTCGAGAAGTGCAGGGGAACTACCGGAGGACGGACCGGCTGTGTCAGGAGCTTTCCGAAAGTTCGGAGCACTTTGCTGCGATCTGGGGCTCCTGGCGCATTACGCGAAGCTTCGAGAAGAAACGCGAGATCGCCGATCAACTCCTTCGGCTTTCGAATCGGTTGGACGACGAAGGGCTCCGCTTGCAGGCCCATCACACCCAGTGGGCCACGCTCTTTCATCTCGGCTTGCATGAGGAATGTGTCCGGCACGTCGACGAAGGCATGCGACTATACAGGCTGCAGGACTATCGGGCGCATGCGTCGCTCTACGGCGGACACGACCCGAAAGTCTGCGGCTGTGGAGAGGCGGCATTTTCGCTGTGGCTCATGGGGCAGCCACGCGAAGCGCTACTCCGCTCGCGTGACGCGATGGGCTGGGCGCGGCTGATGGCGCACGCTGGCAGCATAGCGCACGCACTCGACATGAACCTAGTTCTCCAGTTCTTCAGGAGGAACGTGGTGGGCACCATCGAACGCTCCGAGCAGCTGTTGCGCTTCGCGGAGGAGGAGGGCTTCCCCATCCACAAGGCAAAAGGCAGTATCTACCGCGGATGGGCAATGTGCCGTATGGGGGACGTCGAGCGCGGGTTCAAGCTGATGCAGCAGGGCCTCGACTCACAGAAGGAAACCGGCACACGCGAGGATTTTCCGCTCTTCTACAGCATGTTGGCTGAAGTCTTCAGAATGCGTGAGGAGTTCGATCGCGGAATTGGTGTCGTGGATCAGGGCGTGTCGGAAGCGGAGGATAGCGGTCTGCAGTACTGGATGGCGGAGCTTTATCGCTGCAAGGGCGAGCTCCTTCATGCGCGCGGCGATGCCACCGACGAAGCCGAGAAGGTGCTGCAGTTTGCCTGCCGAGTTGCCTCCCATCAAGGCGCATCGCTTCTGGAGCTGCGCGCCACCAAATCGCTGGCTCGGCTATGGGCGCAAACCGGGCGGCCGAGCCAGGCTCGGGATATACTGGCAACGACGCGGCGCGCGCTCGCCGCCCGCGTGAAACGTAATGGCATCGACAAGATAGAGGCGCTGCACTGAGCGGTCGGTGGATCGGCGACCGGGATCAAGACAGGGGCATCGGCGAGATGAATGGCTCGGCTATAGCGCCGAGAGAAGCAGTCGGGAGAAGGGAGCTCTCGCAGGGCATCGCTCGTCCTGGGGATCGAAAGCGCTATCTCACCGGCACGCACCGGGTTCTGGCGCCCGCGTTGACCTTGGATCTGGTCCGACCTCACCTCGACGCCATGGGAATTACGCGGATCGCCAACGTGACCGGACTCGATGTCATCGGCATCCCCGTCGTCATGGTCTGCCGCCCCAACTCCCGCTCCATCTCCGTGGCTCAAGGAAAAGGCGCGACGCTCGAGGCGGCGAAGGCATCTGGCGTCATGGAGGCGATCGAGACCTTCCACGCGGAGCGCCTGGAAGGGCCTGTATGCGTCGCAAGCTACAGCGAGCTCCGGCAGGAGTTGCCGGTCGTCGACGTGCGACGCTTGGCGCAATCGCCCAAGACCAGATTCCACGGGGACCTGAGAATTCCTTGGGTGGCGGGCCGCGAGGTGACGACAGGCGAGGCGATCTGGCTGCCCTACGAGGTCGTGCACACCGACTACAGCCTACCCTTGCCCGAGGGAAGCGGCTGTTTTCCGGCGAACACCAATGGTCTGGCGTCGGGCAATTGCGTTTCGGAGGCGATCAGCCACGGAATTTGCGAGGCGATTGAGCGGGATGCGGTGACGCTCTGGAAGCGTCGCGGTCGCTCGCTGGGCGATGCGATGGCGATAGATCCCGATTCGGTCGACGACCCCCTCTGTCAGGAGCTTCTCGTGAAGTTTCGAGAGGCCGATCTCGACGTCTGCATCTGGAACGCGACTTCGGATATCGGCGTTGCCACCTTCTACTCCTTGATCGTGGGGCGTCGCCCCGGCTTCGCCGATCCCGAGTTCGGTTCCGGGTGCCATCCATCGCGGGCGATCGCCCTGGCGCGCGCCCTGACCGAAGCGGCGCAGGCCCGCACCACCTACATCGCTGGCGTCCGGGACGACTATCTGCCGGAGCTCTACAACGAGGAGGTGCGATCGCGCCGCTTGCAGCACTGTCGGCGCGCGCTCTCCACCCATCGGCCGATCGATGATTTCCGCAAAACGCCGGACTTCGGCGGAGAGTCCATCGTGGACGATGTCGACTGGTTGACCGACCGGCTTCGCGAACGCGGACTTGATCAGGTGATCGCGGTCGATTTGACGCGTGAGGAGCTCGGCATTGCAGTCGTCAAGGTCGTCGTTCCCGGCTTGGAGGGACCGGACAAGGGCCGCGATAGCGACTATTCGCCCGGGGCGCGGGCACGAGCCCTTAGCGAGGGGCACTAGAGATGTCTGCCTATGTCTTCCTCGGACCGACCTTGCCGGCGACCGAGGCGCGATCGATCTGCGAGGTCCGGATTCTGCCACCCGTGAGACAGGGCGACCTCTATAGGTTGGTCGAGGCCGAGCGGCCGGCGGCAGTCGGAATCGTCGACGGCGCCTTCCAGCACGTTCCGGCGGTCTGGCACAAGGAAATCCTCTGGGCAATGAAGCGAGGCGTGTATGTCGTCGGAGCGGCGAGCATGGGTGCGCTTCGGGCCGCTGAGCTCGAAGCCTTCGGCATGAAGGGCGTCGGTGCGGTGTTTGGAGCCTACCGCGATGGCGTTTTGGCCGGCTATGACGATGAAGCTTTCGAAGACGACGACGAAGTCGCGGTCATACACGGCCCGCCGGAAACCGGCTACCTGCCGCTTTCCGAAGCGCTCGTCAACATTCGCGTCACGCTGCGCGCGGCCGAGGCGGCGGGAGTCTTGTCGAGCGCCTTCAGGAGGCGCCTCGCCGCGATCGCCAAGGCGACCTTCTACCAGGAGCGCAGCTACGACGGCCTGATTGCGGCGGCCTCGAAGGACGGTTCCCCACCGCACGAGCTCGAAGCCTTCGCCGCCTGGCTGCCAGAATGCCGGATCGATCAGAAACGGGCGGACGCTCGGTTCCTGTTTTCGACCCTGAAAGAGTGGCTCGAAGGCGACCGCGAGCCGGCGCGCAACTCCTACCGCTTCGTTCATACCACGCTTTGGCAGAGCGCCATCGAGCGGCTCGAAGCGGGCGCGGCCACGACTCCGGCGAGTGGAACGCCCGACCTCGGTACCGGCGTGGCGGCGCTCGCCGCCCTGGTCTGGTATTTCGAAGATCGTCTCGGACAAGCGATCCCCCACGATCTGGAGCTTTATGCGAGAGCGCAGGGCTACCGCGATCATCAGGACTTCCGCGACGCCGTGGCACGTGACTATCGCCGCGCACGGCTCGCCCACGGCATCGACAGCCGGGGCAATGAGGTGGATGCATGACGATGGCGGCGTTTCACCGACTGGACAGCGAGCTTCAAGGGCGCGGAACCCGTTTTCGGCTCTATCCGCAGATAGCTACCGAAGCGTCATCGCAATCAGAGATCGTTTGGACCTCTCCGCGCCCTGGAAGTGTTGGTCCCGGACCGAGCGATCGGCGTATGTATGTGGTGCATCCGACGTCCAAACTGGAGCCCTACGAGTTTCCCTTCCTGCCGCCCTACCGGGGGCCGAGATTCCCGGATGCTCTACCCGATCGTTTTGGACATTTTGACTATCTCGAACCGGGGACGCCGGCCTTCAACGCCGCGCATCTTTACGGCGCAGTACGCCGCGTGCTCGATATCTGGGAAGCCTATTTCGAGCGCGAAATCCCGTGGCGGTTCCGCGCGCCGCGCAGCCGCCTGGAGTTGATTGCTTTCGTGGATTGGAACAACGCCCAGTGCGGTTACGGATATCTCGAGGTCGGCTACGGAGAGTCTGAAACCGGCGGCGCACGGTTGCCCTACTGTCTGAATTTCGATGTGCTGGCCCACGAGACCGGGCACGGGATCATCTATTCGGAGCTGGGAGTTCCAGCCACACATGCGGTCACTACCGAGTACCGGGGTTTCCAGGAAGCCTCGGCTGACCTGGTGGCTTTGATCTCCGCTATGCATTTCGACTCGGTCGTCGATCGCGTTCTGCTGAAATCGGCGGGCAACATCTACGCCGAGAACGAGCTCAATCGGATCGGCGAGCTGTCGGAAACCGAGCAGATCAGGCATGCGAGCAACGAATACAAGATGTCGGACGTTCCCGACGTGAGGATTCCGCCGGAACTGCTCTCCCAACCGGAACTTCATCTTGCCGGGGAGCCATTGACTGGCGCGGGCTTCGACATTCTGGTCGAGATCTATCAGGAGTTGCTGGTAGAACTCGGGCTGATCGATGGTCGTACCGCCGATCTGTCTTATCACGTTCCCCAGAACCAAGATTCGGCAGGCCTGATTCAAGAGCGTTTCGATCGCGCCTATCGAGGGCGTCATGCCGGCTTCGCGCTGGCGTTGAGGCAGGCGAGGGACTGCGTCGGGCGCATCCTGGCCTTGGCCTGGTCCGGCTTGAGTCCGGATTTCCTCAGCTATCGTGGCGTCGCAGCTGCGTTGCTCGACGCCGAGCGGATCGTTTCGGGCGGCCGATTCCGGAGACTCATCGAGGAAAACCTGGCCTGGCGGGAGATTCCCCTGCCGGAGCCGGCCGGCCGCGCGACATCGCGCGAGGACCTCGCGGGCCCGGCCGCGGCGCGCGCGATCGCCGCCCGGATTCGCCGTCGAGGGGTAAGCGCCCTTCGAAGGGGTTTTTTGTTGGTATAGAGATAGCGCCCGAGCGCAAACAGAGGAGGTCGTGTATGCAAGAAAACCTTTTGTCTCCGTCAAACATCGTGCTGTTCGGCAGGCCATTTCCCTTGTCTGTGGACAAAAACTCCATTCCCAAGGGCTTAGGCGAGAATCGATTCCTGGAAAGACAGCTCGGCGCCGTGGGAGCGCGCTTCGCCAGGATCTACGCCTTTTCCTACGAAGGCAGCTTCTACAACCTCCCAAAGCCGGCCATCTATCTGGTGCACGGCAGGGGCCGGTCGTTGGATCAACTTCCAGGAGGCAGTTCGAAGACAAAGGATTTCCGTGCTCAGAACATCGGTGCAAGCGTGGACGAAACCGATGTGGTGGCAAAGGAATTCGACTTCCAATCGGGATTGATGTTCTGGGAGTACGACAAGTGCGATATTTCGATGCGGATCGATATCGTATCGGGAGCCCTCGACAATGTCCTCCTGGATGCAGCGCTGTCGGTGACGGCGCCGGATGCCTTGACGTCGCGTTCGGATCTGATCGCGCGCTCGGATTTAACCTCGCGCTCCGATCTCACGTCCCGCTCGGATCTCTCCTCGCGGTCAGATTTGACGGCGCGGCATCGCTTGAAAGGATAGAGCTAAATCGAATCGCCCGATTCTCGGCGGCAATGGTGGACAGACATCGCGCTACAGGCTTGCCGCTAGATCCCCAGAACGTCTTCCACCAGCCGGGACAGACGGTGCACATCGTTGACCACGATCTTGTTGCCCTGTCGCTCGATGAGTCCCGACTTGGAAAGTTTGCTCAGCTCGCGAGTGACGGCCTCCCGATGCGTGCTGATGCGGCTTGCTATCGCACTGTGGGTCGGAGCCGGAGAGATTGCAGCGCGATTCTCGTTCAGCATGTTGGAGCGCGCCAGCCGCAGGAGCTCGGCGTGAATCCGGTTGCGGACGCTGAGGGCCGAAACCTCGAACACTCGCTCGGAGAGTGAGCGGACGGTTTCCGCCAGGCGCTTCAGGGTTACCACCGCGAAATCGGGATGCTCGTGTAGAACGCGCCCGAACTGCTGCGCCGTCAGCGACGCGATCGTGCAATTGGAAAGGGCGACAACGCCGGCCGATCGCGGCTTGCCGTCGATTGCCGCCAATTCCCCGAACATCTCGCCGGCGGCCATGTCGCGAAAAGTGACCTCTTTGCCTGCAGGCGAGTAGACCGTGACGCGCACGCTGCCAGAGACGATGAAGAAGACGTCGGACGATTCGTCTTGGTGCCCGATAATTTGCTGGTCGCGCAGGTACTCGTGCCACCGCACCAGGCGCTCAAGAGCCGTGATCGTGTCGGGCGCGACCGACTCGAGTGCGCGCAGCTTGCTCAAGGATTTGTCGGACTGCGGCATCTGGCTCGTCAGGGCCCCTCGCCAGTTCGTCCGGAGATAAGAAGAGATGACGCCCTGGGGGGCCGATCATTCCTGCATCGTCGCAATGGGTCAACGATCTTGCCGCCAAGCTCGGCGGCCGTCGGTCGACGGAAGGCCGCTTAGGCCCGGGTGTTCGCGCGATGTTCCCTTTGGGGTGGACGCTAGGAGCCGGAGCGCGGCGATGGAAGCCTCCAGGATTTGGGAGGGGCGAGCGCCTGATCTTTGAGTGAAAATGGGACTCTCGGGAATCTCGTTGCCCTGGGACCGGCGAGCGGGAGGTCAGCTGCGATGGCGCGAATCCTTCTGATGGACGATGACGATCTGGTCAGCGCGACCATCAAGGATGCGCTGGTTGCGGCAGGTCACGACGTTGCGAGCGTACCCAACGGGCGCTCAGGGCTCGACCGCTTGGCGGCCATCGACTTCGACTTGATCGTCATCGACCTCGTGATGCCGGAAGTGGACGGCATCGAAGCGATCCGGCAGATCAGAGCGCGCGACCGAGCGACGCCGATCATAGCCATCTCAGGCAGCAGCGGAGCGGAAATCTATCTGAGTGCCGCGCAGGCGCTCGGCGCAACGACGATACTCAGGAAGCCTTTCGCCAATGACCGGCTCGTCCGGGAGATTGCGAGCGCATTGGATTAGGGCCCACGCGCACCGGTCACCACGACAGTATAGTCGATCGAACAGCCAGGGCGGCGGAACCACCGCCACCACAAGGTGACCGCGCACCTTAACGAGGCCGGCACCTGGATGAAGGAGATCACCGCCGATGTCGAGGCCCGGCACGGCTGGGCGTAGCTCGCCGAGCTGACGGGCGGTGCCTTGTCGGGCGTTGCCTTGTCGGGCGTTATTGTCGCTGCTTCCCTGTCCGTTCGCGGGACGCGGAGGTAAGTGCCCTGCAGCGGATGCTGCCGCCCTTCGCTCTCCTGCAATTCTGCGCCGATTCAACGGCTTGCTATGCCCAACCGATCGCCCGATGGGCCTAGGTGGCCTTCTGCCTGCCTAGAGGGCACGCCAAGGCTTCACAAATGTCGGCTCAAGCACCGATAATTCCGGACGGCACCGGCCGGACCATCGAATTGCGACCGGGGCGGGCCGGAAAACAAGAGAGGACCAGAGCGACACCTATGCCTGTCATCGTCGAGACGCTGAACGGCGAGAACGGCCTGGCGATCCGCTGGCGCGGTCGCGGCGAGACGCTTTTCCCCTGGTTCTGGCTGCGCGACCACGGCGAGGACGAGGCCAGCCTCGACCCCGGCACGCTGCAGCGCCGAGTCGACACTTTTGCGATTCCCGAGGGCGTTTGCGGCACCGCGGCCGCTATCCTCGACAATGGACGCGCGCTCGAGGTCACCTGGTCGGACGGCGGTCCGCCGAGCCGCTATAGTGCCGGCTTCCTCGCCCGCATGGCCGGACACGAGCCCGGCGAGAACAGGCTCCTGTCCCAAGGCGCGCGATGCCTGTGGTCGGCCCGCGCGCCGATCGAGGCGCCGCCGCCGCTCGCCGCCGCCGACGTTATAGAGACGCCAGAGGGCCTCAGTGCCTGTCTCGAGCGAATCCATCGGTTGGGCTTCGCCGTCGTCGCCGGCGTGCCGAGCGACGAGGCCGCGGGGCGGCGGCTTTTTACCCGCCTTGGTTATGTGCGCGAAACCATTTTCGGCGGCTTCTGGACTCTGTCGGCCGAAGTCAAGGACCACGGCGACACCGCCTATACGACCCAATATCTCGAACCCCACACCGACGCCACCTACAGTCACGACGCGCCAGGCCTTCAGTCCTTCCTCTGTCTGCAGTTCGATGGCGAGGGCGGCGAGTCGATCCTGGTCGATGGCCTCGCGCTTGCCGAGGAGATGCGTGCCGAGCGCCCGGAGCTGTTTCGGGTGCTGAGCGAGACCTCGGTGCCCGGCCGCTACCTCGAGCCGGGCGTTCATCTGCGCGCCGAGCGGCCGGCAATCCGACTCGACGCCAAAGGCGCGGTAGAGCAGGTGAGCTTCAACAATTACGATCGCGCGCCCTTCATCCTGCCGCTTGAAAAGATGACGGCCTTTTACAAAGCCTATGGCGATCTTCACCGGCGGATCGTCGAACGCGCCAACTGGCTCACCGTTCCACTGCGACCCGGCATGGCACTCATTTTCGACAATTGGCGACTCCTGCATGGGCGGATGGCCTATGTGGGCAAACGTGTCTTCTGCGGCTGCTATCACAACCGCGAGGACTTCGAAAGCGCACTCCGCACCCACGGAGCGACGCAAACAGCAGGGAGAGATCAGGTATGAAAGACCTAGTAAGACTCTCGACCGCGGCCTTGCTGGCCGCGGCGATCGCCGCTCCGGCCGCGCTGGCCGGCGAGACACTTGACCGTGTGACGTCGACCAAGACGCTCACCATGTCCTCGGATCCGGAGTATCCGCCGCAGTCGTTCCTCAATAGCAACAACGAGATGGACGGCTTCGACGTCGACGTCGGCAAGGAGATCGCCAAGCGCATGGGCGTCGAGCTGAAGATCGTTACCCCCTCATGGGACATCATCACCGGCGGCAGCTGGGGCGGACGTTGGGATATGTCGGTCGGCTCGATGACTCCGACCAAGAAGCGCGCTGAAGTGCTCGACTTCCCGGCCGTGTATTATTACACGCCGGCCTCCTTCGCTGTGCACGAGGATTCGAAAATCGACAGCCTCGACGATCTCAACGGCAAGGTGATCGGTACCTGCGGCGGCTGCACCTACCATTCCTACCTTTTGAAGGACCTCGAGATCGACGCCGAAGGCGCGCCGCCCTTCGAATATCAGGTGACGGCCAAGGAGATCAAAACCTACGAGACCGACACCCATGCCTTCGACGACCTCCGGCTTGGCGACGGCGTGCGCCTCGATGCGGTATTCTCGGCGCTGCCGACCATTAAGGAAGCGATCGAAAGCGGATATCCCATGAAGGTGGTCGGAAAGCCGGCGTTCTACGAGCCGCTCTCGGTCGCGACCGACAAGGGCGATCCCGAGTTCGACGCCAAGATCGCCGACATCGTCAGCGCCATGAAGGCCGACGGCACGCTGACCGAGCTGTCCGAAAAGTGGTACGGCGTCGACCTCACCAGCGTCGAGTAGGGAGGCCGTAGCGATGATGGACTACGCCCGCGAGCGCCCCTGGGCCTCGCGGGCGATTGTCTTCCTGCTGGTGGCGGTTGCGCTGGCCGTCATGCAGCTCGGAGGAACCGCGGCAGGCAATCTCTTCGCGCCGTTGATCGGCCTTGCCGACCCAAATCAGAGTTCCGGCCTCGGCCGCGACCTCCTGGTGGCGGCGTTGTTGGCCGGAGTCTTCGTTGCCAACCTGGAGCTCATAAGGCTCTTGCCGTTCACGGTTCAGATCGGCGTGATCTGGGCGGAGCTGCTGGCGATCTTCTTCATTTTCGTGCGCAGCTTCGACCGCGACTTTGGCGTTCTTTTTGAAACCAGCGATTCGGGCGTCACAAACCTTGCATTCCTGATCACTACCGGCGCCTTCACGACACTCTACATATCGTTGATGTCGATCGCGATCGCCTGCTTGTTGGCGCTGCTGGGCGCGCTCGCCAGGTTGTCGACCAACTCCATGGCCTTCGCCATCTCCACCTTCTACGTTTCTTTCTTCCGCGGCACGCCGCTGCTGCTCCAGGTAGTGCTGATCTATACCGGCTTGGCGCAACTCGGATTCATCATCGAGGCGGTGCCAGCGGGCATTACCGCACTGTCGCTCTGCTATGGCGCCTACATGGCCGAGATCTTCCGCGCCGGCATCCTGGGTGTGCCTAGCGGCCAGCGAGAAGCGGCCAAGGCGTTGGCGCTCAAGCCTGGCATCACTTTCCGCAAGATCATTTTCCCCCAGGCCATGCGCCTCATCGTGCCGCCGACCGGCAATCAGTACATCGCGATGCTGAAGGACTCCTCACTGGTCTCCGTGGTGGGAGTCTGGGAGCTCACCAAGACCGCCCAGGTCCTCGGCAAGCGCGACTTCCGGGTCTTCGAGTTTCTGATCGCCGCCGCGGTCGTCTACTGGATCATGTCTTTTGTCTTCGAGCTGATCCAGGCCCGGATCGAAAAGCATTACGGCAAGAGCGACCGCCGCTGAGCGGGCCTGGATTGCGGCGGGCGGGATGCCCACATCGATCGCATGCCCTCCTAGGTAGTTTGCCGGAGAGACAGCCCATGAAGAGATGGATCGTAATTTTCGCAGGCGCTTGCGGCGGCCTGGTGGCGCTGGCGCTTCTGGCGATCTTGGCCTTCGCCGGCTTCGAGGACTCTGAGCTTGGATTCCACGGCACGCTCGCCCTCCTGCTAGGGGTGCTGCTGTCGGCGGTTATGGCCATCGGATTGATGGCGCTGATCTTCTACAGCAACCGCAGTCGAATCGACGAAGAGGTCCATCGCGCCGATCTGCCTCCCGAGTAGCAGCGCTCGAAGGCTTCGGGCGTTGCCCGGCGGCACGCGAAGGGCGACAATGCAGCTCTTGGCGACGCGCCGACCGTATGGGGCGGTCATTCGTCGTCGTTTCCAATAGATTTCTGGAGATTTGCGATGAAGGGCGACAAGGGCGTTATCGATCACCTCAACAGCGTGCTCAAGAATGAGCTGACGGCGATCAACCAGTACTTCCTTCACGCGCGGATGCTGAAGAACTGGGGTCTCGGCAAGCTCGGCCAGCACGAGTACGAGGAATCGCTCGACGAGATGAAGCATGCCGACAAGCTGATCGAGCGGATTCTCTTTCTAGAGGGCCTGCCGAATCTTCAGGACCTCGGTAAGCTGCTGATCGGCGAGGACGCCAAGGAGCTTCTGGAGTGCGACCTCAAGCTCGAAATGGCCGCCATGCCGAAGCTGCGGACCGCGATCGCGCATTGCGAGAAGGTCAGCGACTACGTCAGCCGCGAGCTTTTCGAGGACATTCTGGAATCGGAGGAAGAGCATGTCGATTGGCTGGAGACCAATCTCGAGCTGATCGAGAAGATGGGTCTCCAGAACTACATCCAGTCCCAGACCGGCTGATCCGCTTTAGGGTCGAAGGTCGTTCCCGGCTGCGACGATAGGATGTCCGCCGCTCTCGGTCGGACGCCGCTCACTGCCTGATGCCGCTCCCGCGCGCTCGCCGCGCTTCCTGGCTTGCAGCAGGCCAGCAAGGGCCTGGAGGATCGTCTTCGCGCGCAGCTGCTGCCAGATCATCATGGGGCGCGACGCCTCCGGTTACTCGGCAGCCAGTGCCGGCCGTGCGCCGACGAGTGCCGCCAGCTCGTTGCGCGCCGTCGCCCTGTCGCTGCGGCGCGCCTGGTCGATCACCTGCTGGGCGACCGGCAGGCAGCGGCCGCAGTTTGGCCCCTGCCCCAGGTGCTTGTACGCCTGGACCGCGCAGGCGATGCCGTCGCGCGCCAGTTCGCGCAGCTCCGAATCCCGATAGCCGTTACAGATGCACACATACAAAGGGGTCGCTCCTGTTGGGCGCCGCCGCAGCTCTTCTGAGTTGTTGGGCGGGACCCCTCGACAAAACTATCCCAGCGCTCCTAACAATCAATGAAAGTGATAATCATTATCATTGTCAAGCGATCTCTCATGGCCTAAAGATCGACCAGAGGACGCCCGGGGAAACGGGCTGCTTACTGCCAGGACAACGCTAAGGGAGCAACAGGAGACAAGGCGATGATGGAACAAAAAATCGAGGGGAATCAGGCTGGTAGTAGAGGCCGACAGCTTCTCTGCGGGGCCGTGCTTGGCGTGGCCCTGGCTGTTGGGCTGGCCCCTGCCGAGGCAGCGACCGACAAGCGCGCGGTACTGGACACCTACGCAGATATCGCCCAGGCGACCTATGAGGACGCCCTGGCGACCGCCAAGAGCCTCCAGCAGGCGATCGCAGCACTGGGCATGCAACCCTCCGAGGCCACCTTGAAGGCGGCACGCGCGGCTTGGCTGAAAGCCCGCGATCCCTACATGCAGAGCGAGGCCTTCCGCTTCGGCAATCCGGTGGTCGACGACTGGGAGGGCAAGGTCAACGCCTGGCCGCTTGACGAGGGCCTGATCGACTACGTCGCCGCCTCCTATGGCGAGGCCTCGGACGGGAACCTCTATTACACCGCCAACGTGATCGCCAATCCCAAGCTCGAGCTAGGCGCGGAGACGATCGATGCCTCGACGATCACGCCGGCCCTGCTGGAGACGCTGCAGGAAGCCGGCGGCGTGGAGGCCAACGTCGCTACCGGCTATCACGCGATCGAGTTCCTGCTCTGGGGCCAGGACCTGAACGGCACCGGTCCCGGCGCCGGCGCACGTCCCGCCAGCGACTTTGCCTCAGGTGCCGCCTGCACCAACGGCAACTGCGCGCGCCGTGTCGAGTACCTGAAGGCGGCAAGCCAGCTCCTCATCGACGATCTCACCTGGATTGTCGCCGAGTGGGCACCAGGCGGCGAGGCCCGCGACACGTTGCTGAAAGGCGATGCGGACGCCGGTATCGCCGCAATGTTGACCGGTCTCGGTAGTCTCTCCTATGGCGAACTGGCCGGCGAGCGCATGAAGCTCGGCTTGCTGCTCCACGATCCTGAGGAGGAGCACGACTGCTTCTCCGACAACACCCATAACTCGCACTACTACGATGTAGTCGGCATGATGAATGTCTTTAACGGCCAATTCGTCAGACTCGATGGAAGTAAGGTGAGCGGCCCCTCGCTGTCCGATCTGCTGGCTGAGAAGGACGCTGCAGTGGAGCGCGAGCTCGGCAGCCGGCTCGAGGCGACCGAACAGGGTATGCTGGCGATCAAGCGTCGCGCCGAGGGTGGCGAGTCCTACGACCAGATGATCGGACCGGACAATCCCGAAGGTAACGCGGTGGTCCAGGCGGCGATCGTTGCGCTCACCGCGCAGACCAAGGCCATCGAGGCGGCGGTTGCAGTGCTCGCCCTGGAGCCGATCGCCTTCGAAGGATCCGACAGTCTCGACAACCCCGAAGCCGTGTTTCAATAGACCCTGGGTGCAGGGGGCCGGCGCGGGGGACGCATCGGCCTCTGACCCGGCTCCAAATGTCGATTGGCTGCATGACTGAAGGATACCTTCGCACCACGATAGGGGTCCTCGCCCTGTCGCTCGCAGGGGCAATGCTTCCGGCAGTGTTGGCCGCCGCCAAGATGGATGACGACGAGCGGGCGCGTGTCGAAGCCGTTGTCCGCCCGACAGACGACTTCTCGAAGCCCGAGAGATACGAGCAGTGGCCTGCCGGTGCGGCGACCGTCTTCGGGCCGCCCAACCGCGACGCCTTCTCGCGGCCTTCGGGCAACATGAGCTTCGAGCGCGAGCTCGAATTCAAGGTCGGCAACGGCATATTCAGGAAGCTCTGGGTTTCGGCGCCCTCCTCGACCAGCTCCTCCGATGGCCTCGGGCCGCTGTTCAATGCGCGGGCCTGCCAGAGTTGCCATCTGAAGGACGGGCGCGGCAGCCCGCCGGCAGCGGGCGAGGCGGCGGTCTCACTGTTCCTGCGTCTATCCATCCCGCCGCAATCCGACGAGCAGCGCGTGGCGCTCGCCGAACACCGCATCGCCGTGGTGCCGGAGCCGACCTACGGCACGCAGTTTCAAAACTTTTCGATCCAGGGAATTCCCGCCGAGGGCGAAATGGCGATCGAATACCAGGAGCTGCCGGTTGTGCTCGCCGATGGCGAGGGTGTCTCGCTGCGCGAGCCGCGCTATGCGGCCAGCGGCCTCAACTATGGGCCGCTTCATCCGGATACCATGCTGTCGCCGCGCGTGGCGCCTCCGATGATCGGCGCCGGCCTGCTGGAGGCGATCGCCGAGGGCGATATCCTGGCCCAGGCCGACCCCGAGGATCGCGACGGCGACGGCATCTCGGGCCGGCCAAACCTGGTCTGGAGCGACGAGAAGGACGCGGTTGTGCTCGGTCGCTTCGGCTGGAAGGCTGGCCAGCCGAGCGTCGCGCAGCAGGCGGCCGCAGCCTTCGCCGGCGACATCGGCATCTCGACACCGCTCTATCGCAAGGCTAGCGGCGACTGCACCGCGGCTGAAACCGAGTGCCTTGCCGCGATTGACGGCGGCGCTTCGGCCGAGGACACGATAGAGGTGACGCAAGACCTGTTCGATCTGGTGGTCTTCTACAGCCGCAATCTCGGCGTTCCGGCACGCCGCGCTCTCGATGTGCCACAGGTGCTCGACGGCAAGCGCCTCTTCTATGCTTCCGGCTGCACCGGCTGTCATCGGCCGAAATTCGTGACCGCGCGCGACCCCACACGGCCGGAGCAGTCGTTCCAGCTCATCTGGCCCTACACCGACCTGCTGCTGCACGAATTGGGCGCGGCGCTGGCCGACCATCGCTCCGAGGGCGTCGCGACTGGCAGGGAATGGCGCACACCGCCGCTGTGGGGCATTGGCCTCACCGAGACGGTGAGCGGGCACACTTTCTTTCTGCACGATGGGCGGGCGCGCAACTTGTTGGAAGCGATCCTCTGGCACGGCGGCGAAGCCCAAGCGGCGCGTGATCGTGTGGCGGCGATGACCGGGTCCGAGCGCGAAGCGTTGCTGGCGTTCCTCAATTCTCTGTAGCGGGGCGGCAGCATGGCTTCTTTTCGAACCACGATGATCGCCCTGGCGCTCGCAGTTGCGTTTGCGGCTGTGGCGTCCGGCCAGGACAAGATTCCGGCCGAGGCCTATCGGCACGTCAACGAGGCGCTGGTCGCGAACCACGTCGTGCCGCGCTACCAGGCGCTCGCTGCCGCAACAGGGGCGCTGGAGACGGCGGCCGACTCATTCTGCGCCGCGCCCGAAAAGGCAAAGCTCGAGGGCCTGCGCGCGCGTTTCCACGAGACCATGGACGCCTGGATGGCAGTCCAGCATCTGCGTTTCGGCCCGGTCGAGCTCTTCATGCGCGCCCAACGCCTCTATTTCTGGCCCGAGGCGCGCGGCAGGATCGAGGACGCGGTGCGCCAGATCGTCGCCGCGGCAGACAGCACGGCGCTTTCGCCGGACCAGTTCCGCCGCGCCAGCGTTGCCGCGCAAGGCCTGCCGGCGATCGAGGTGCTGCTCTACGGCGAGGGCGGCGGCCTTCTGCTCGCACCGGGCACTGGAGGGTTCCGCTGCCGTCTGCTGGAAGCGGCAAGCGCCAACGTCCATTCCATGGCGGCGGAGATCGTCGAGGGTTGGCGCGGCGGCGAGCTCGACTACGCGGCCAAGGTCATCGAACCGGGAGAGACCAACCTCTATTACCGCACCGCGCGCGAGGCAACGCTCGACCTTTTCAAAAGCCTGCACAACGGCCTGCAGCTGATCGCCGACGTGAAGCTCCTGCAGGTCGTCGGTTCGTCGAAAGAGGCTGCGCAACCGCGCAATGCCGAATCGTCGCTGTCGGGCCGCGCGCTCCGGAACATTGCGATCAATCTGAAGGCCCTGCAGGCGCTCTATCTCGGCGAGGGCGGGGTGGGCCTCGGCGACCTGGCACGCGAGCAGGGCAGCGATCCGGAGCTCGACCCGCTGCTGCGTCGCGCATTCGATATCACGATCGCAACCGCGCGCTCGATTCCAGGCGAGCTCGGCGCGGCGGTGGTCGATCCCGAGCGGCGACCGAGTGTCGAAAAGCTCTCGACCCAGGTTCTGGCCTTGAAGCAGATCGTCAAGACGCGGCTTTCGGCCGTACTCGACCTTTCGGTAGGATTCAATGCACTCGACGGAGATTGATCGCAGAAGTCTGCTCGCGGCGCTCGCTGGCGGACTGACGGCCTCCCTGCTGCCACGCCGCCTGCGGGCGGAGACGGCGCACGCGCTCTATCTCGCCGCTCGGGCCGATGCCGTAGGCGGCTTCCGGGTCAGCGGCTTCGACGCGGCTGGCGAGCTGCGCTTGGATCTGCCGCTGCCGGCCCGCGGTCACTCCTTCGCGCTCCACCCGAGCCGGCGCATCGCGGTGCAGTTTGCCCGCCGGCCCGGCACCTTCGCCAAGGCGGTCGATCTTGCCGCGGGGACGTTTCTGGCGGAGTTCGAGACGCCGTCGGATCGCCACTTCTATGGCCATGGCGTCTTCGGTCCCGACGGCGCGCTGCTCTACGCCACAGAGAACGACTTCGAGGCCGGGCGCGGCGTGATCGGCGTCTATGACGCGCGCGACGGCTACAGGCGCCTCGGCGATCTGCCGTCCCACGGCGTGGGGCCGCACGAACTGCGGCTGCTCGGCGACGGCACCACGCTGGTGGTGGCGAACGGCGGGCTGGCCACGCGGCCCGACCTGCCGCGCATCGTTCTCAATCTGCCGACCATGGCGCCGTCGCTCGCCTATGTCGACCGGCGGGACGGCCGTCTGCTGCTCGAGCTGAAACTGTCGGCGGAGCTTCATCAGCTCAGCCTGCGCCATCTGGCGCTGGGCAAGGACGGCTTGGTTGCGGTCGTGGCGCAGTATGAGGGACCGAAGGGTGACCAGGTGCCGCTGATCGCGTTCCACGACGGCCGGGGAGCGCTGCGCCCCCTCGAAGGGCCGGCGGCAGCGCTACGGGCCATGAAACACTACTGCGGCAGCTGCGCGTTCGACAGCAGCGGCACCGTGCTCGGCATCTCGTCACCGCGCGGCGGGGTTGCGGTCTTCTGGGACGCGGCCGAAGGCCGCTTACTCCATTCCGTCGAGCTCCCCGACGTCTGCGGCATCGCGCCGGGAGAGGAGCCCGGGACGTTCCTGGTCAGTAGCGGCTTGGGCGGTGTGTTCCGGGTCGCGAGCAGCGGCGCGGTCGCGCGTCTGACCGGTGCCGCGCTGCTCGACGCCAGCCAGTGGGACAACCACATGGTCCGCGTCTGAGCGCAGCGTACTATCGTTGGCACAGGCTTCGCCCTCCCCAAGGCACCATCCGCGGCGTTAAGATCGCCCACCGGTCGCCACAGGTCACAGGAGGGCCGATCCCATGCGCGTTGGCCTTGTTGTCATGCTTCTCGCCGGCGCCGCTGCCGCCGGGCCTGCGACGCCGCCGTCGTCGCCCTATGCCGGACTCGATGCGCGGCCTCTCAATGCCTTTTCGGAGCAAGAGGTGGCCGACCTCGAGAGCGGGCGCGGCATGGGCCTTGCCCTGGCCGCCGAGCTCAACGGCTATCCGGGTCCGCGCCATGTGCTGGATCTGGCCGAGCCGCTCCAACTGACCGCGATGCAACGCAACGAAGCCGCGCGGTTGTTCGCTAAGATGGAGAGCGGAGCCGTCGCGCTGGGCGGGAAGCTCTTGGCGCGCGAGCGGGAGCTGGACGCGCTCTTCGCCGAACGGCGCGCCACGGCGGAAACGATTGCCGCGGCGAGCGCGGCAGCGGCGGACGCGCGCGGGGCCCTGCGCACCCACCACCTGACATATCATCTGGCGATGGTGGAACTGCTGAGCCTGCACCAGCTCGAAGCCTATAAGGTCTTGCGCGGCTACGACGGTGGGAACGGGCGCGGCGGACACGGCAGGCACTGACCGGAGCCGCGTTGCTCGACGCCAGCCGGCGGGACAACCACGGGGTCCGAGCGCAGGCCGGCATTGTCTGCCGGTCGGCCGACTGGCGGTGGCGTAGTTTTTTGCAAAAAATTGCGAACTGCGATTGCCCTACTACCGAAAGATTCCTGTAACGCAAGCTCGCGGAAGGTCCTATAGTTATCCACGCGTGACGAACTCAGGGCGGACACGAGGCGCGTCGGACGCCCGGCAACTGGAGCGCCAGAAGGAGCAACGTAAGCTGCCGGCCGATGGGCCCTAGCATGCGTCACACTCCCCTAACCTGAGACGATTCGAAGCAGATCTAAACTTGGTTGGCGCTACCGGCTTTTTCCTGGGGCGCATGACGCTACTTGTGCGTTTATTGGAGGGAGGAACCATGTCGACCATCTCATTGCCTAGCAGGGTCCTTGCCGTAGTGGCGGGCGCTCTTTGCATTCTCGGCACCGCCTCGCTTCCGGCGGCCGCCGAGTGGAAGCCTACCAAGACGATCGAGTTCATCGTGCCTGCGGGTTCCGGCGGTGGCGCCGACCAGATGGCCCGTATGATTCAAGGCATCGTTCAGAAACACGGCCTGATGGACGAGGCCGTCGTGGTCATCAACAAGTCCGGCGGCGCCGGCGGTGAGGGCTTCCTCGACGTCAAGGCCTCGGCCGGAAATCCACACAAGATAATTATTACGCTCTCGAACCTCTTTACGACGCCGCTCGCGACTGGAATCCCGGTCCGGTGGACCGAGTTGACTCCGGTGGCCATGCTGGCTCTCGACGAATTCGTGCTGTGGGTCAACACCGAG
Source organism: Kiloniellales bacterium (assembly GCA_050728975.1). GTDB lineage: Bacteria > Pseudomonadota > Alphaproteobacteria > Kiloniellales > JBOHKJ01 > JBOHKJ01. Next base: position 57,574 of record JBOHKJ010000288.1, read on the forward strand.
AGTCCCTATAAGACCGCGGGCGAGTACCTCGACGCAGTAAAGGCCGGCGAAGACAAGGCCTTCAAGATGGGTGGTACCGGCTCGAAGCAGGAGGACCAGATCATCACCGTCGCTATACAAGAAGCGGTGGGCAAGAGCTTCTCCTACGTCCCCTTCAAGGGTGGCGGCACCGTGGCGACCCAGCTGGTCGGCAACCACATCAATTCCAGCGTCAACAACCCGATCGAGGGAGTTGCGCATTGGCGGTCAGGCGCGCTGCGGCCGCTCTGTGTCTTCGACGGCAAGCGAATCCAGATGACCGACAAGATTACCGACACCATGTCGTGGGGCGATATTCCGACCTGCAAGGAAAGCGGCGTCGACTTCGAGTACACTATGCTGCGCGGCATTTTCATGCCGGGCGACGTTCCCCAGGAGGCGGTCGACTACTACATCGAGCTCTTCAAGAAGGTGCGTGAAGCACCTGAGTGGAAGGACTTCATGCAGAAGGGCGCCTACAACCAGAGCTTCATGACCGGCGATGACTTCAAAACGTGGCTCACGAGCGCAGAAGATCTGCATCGCGGTTTGATGGAAAAGGCGGGATTCCTGGCCAAGTAGTCCAGCTGATATCGCCAAAAGCAGGCTCCCAACGGTGGCCGTCCGTCGTTCTGGCGGACGGCCACCTCCGAATCCAATCTTCCGGAATGACCCATGACCACGTCTAGCGATCAAGCGAAGCCTTCCTATCGCACTATGGAGATCGTCGTCGCCTCGGCGCTGGTCTGCGTCGGCCTGCTTGTCGTCGTCGACAACTACCTGCTCGGTGCGAGTTGGCAGGCCGACGGACCGGAGGCCGGATACTTTCCCTTCTACTGCGGTCTCTTTCTCCTCGTTTCGAGTCTCGTGACGATCAGCCGGGCGATCCGTGCGGGGTCGCCCCAAGGCTTCATAAATCGTGCATCTTTTCTGCGAATCCTGCAGGTTCTCGTGCCTTCGACAGTTTTCGTGGCGCTGATTGCTATGCTCGGGATCTACGTTGCTTCTGGCATCTTCATCGCCTTTTGCATGCGGCTCTTGGGTCGCTTCGGTGTCGTTCCCGTCGCCGCGGTCTCGCTTGGCGTACCGCTCGCCCTTTTCTCCCTGTTCGAGCTTTGGTTCCACGTCCCGATGCCGAAGGGGCCGCTTGAGGACTTTCTGGGGTACTGAGCGCCTCGTCGCCGCTAGCTTATCGTCATCGTCATCGTTGTCGGAGTCGGTCACGTGCTCGAATCGATCAACTCACTGCTCCATGGCTTCGCCGTCCTTTCCGATCCTTTCAATCTGCTCCTCATGTTGGTGGGTAT
>JBOHKJ010000289.1:0-3186 GCA_050728975.1 Kiloniellales bacterium
CTGTTACCGAGTATAGTCTCGCGCCGGCCTGCCGGCAGCCTTCGAGATGCAGGAGGGCCCAAAGCGGGTCGGACCCCGCGGGCTCGAAAGGCCATCGGCCCCGCCCCGGAAGCGGGGCCGGTCTTGGCCGTTTTTTCGCCCGGAGGCGGCCCCACGGGCCTTTCGACCTCCGGCGAAGCTAGCGGGGCGCCATCACCATGGTCATCTGACGCCCTTCCAGGCGCGGGTACTGCTCCACCTTGGCGAGCTCGTCGAGCTCGGTTCGGACCCGCTCCAGCAAGTTGACGCCAATTTCCTGGTGAACCATCTCGCGGCCCCGGAAGCGCAGCGTCACCTTGACCTTGTCGCCTTCGTCGAGGAAGCGGTGGATCGCCCGCATCTTGACGTCATAGTCGTGCTTGTCGATGTTGGGGCGCATCTTGATCTCTTTGATCTCGATGATCTTCTGCTTCTTCTTGGCCTCGTTCTTCTTCTTCTGCGCCTCGTACTTGAACTTGCCGTAATCCATGATCTTGCAGACCGGCGGATCGGCATTGGGGGAGATCTCGACCAGGTCGAGACCCAGTTCGGCGGCGTTGGCCTTGGCTTCCTCGATCGGCACCACGCCGCGATTCTCGCCGCTGGCGTCGATCAGCCTGATTTCCCGGTTTTGGATCTCGTCGTTGGCGCGCGGTCCGTCACGGGTCGGCGCGCTGCTCATCGGTGGACGTGCTATGGGCGCATCTCCTCGGCTATTTCCTTTGGGGTTACTGTCCTCTGCGGCACGACCGCAACCGACCCCCCCTCTCGCTCTGCGGGGTCACCGTCAGGGCCTGTCTGCTCGCAACAAAACGCTCCCCGCCCTCATCGTTCGAGCGGCGAGGCAGCCTCCGAGCGAAGTCTAGTCACTGCGTCTTCCAGCGCAAGAACCTCCTGCTCGGCGCCGCCGAGCCGCCGCAAGGCCACCTTGCGCTCCTCGGCCTCGCGGCGGCCGACCACGGCGATCACCGGCACCTTGGCGTGGCTGTGCTCGCGCACCTTGTAGTTGATCTTCTCGTTGCGGAGGTCGCTCTCGACGCGCAGGCCCGCCGCCGCCAGCGCCGCCTCCACTTCGCCGGCATAGGCATCGGCGTCGGAGGTGATGGTGGCGACCGTGACCTGGAGCGGTGCCAGCCATAGCGGGAAGTGGCCGGCGTGCTGCTCGATCAGTATGGCGAGGAAGCGCTCGAAGGAGCCGAGAATCGCCCGGTGCAGCATCACCGGACGGTGCTTCTCGCCGTCCTCGCCAACATAGGAGGCGTCGAGCCGCTCCGGCAGCACGAAGTCGACCTGATGGGTGCCGCACTGCCAGTCGCGGCCGATCGCGTCCTTCAGCACGAACTCCAGCTTGGGGCCGTAGAAGGCGCCCTCGCCGGGATTGAGCGTGTAGGGGAGCCCGGTCGCCGTCACCGCGTCGAGCAACGCTTTTTCCGCCCGGTCCCAGGTGGCGTCGCTGCCGGCGCGCACCGGCGGCCGGTCGGCGTACTTGACGGTCACCTCCTCGAAGCCGAGGTCGCGATAGACCTTCCGCAGCAGCTCGCAGAAGGCGATGGTCTCGCCGGTGATCTGGTCTTCGGTGCAGAAGATGTGGGCGTCGTCCTGGGTGAAGGCGCGCACTCGCATCAGGCCGTGCAGCGCCCCCGAGGGCTCGTTCCTGTGACAGGCGCCGAACTCCGCGAGACGCAGCGGCAGGTCACGATAGCTTTTCAGGCCCTGGCGGAAGATCTGCACGTGGCCGGGACAGTTCATCGGCTTCACGGCCAGGATTCGATCCTCGGATTCGGCGATGAACATGGCCTCGCGGAACTTCTCCCAGTGGCCGCTCTTCTCCCACAGGCTGCGGTCGATCAGCTGCGGCGTCTTGACCTCGAGGTAGCCGGCGGCTTCCAGGCGCGCGCGCAGGTGTTCCTCGACGATGCGCCACAGGGTCCAGCCCTTGGGATGCCAGAACACCGAGCCGACCGCCTCCTCCTGCTGGTGGAAGAGGTCGAGCTCGCGGCCGAGCCGACGATGGTCGCGCTTCTCGGCCTCGGCCAGCATGGTCAGATGCTGCGTGAGCTCCTTCTCGCTGGCGAAGCAGGTGCCGGCGATGCGCTGCAACTGCTCGTTCTTGGAATCGCCGCGCCAGTAGGCGCCCGACACCTTCAGCAGCTTGAAGGCATGACCCAGCTTCCCGGTCGAAGGCAGATGAGGCCCGAGGCAGAGGTCGAGCCAATCGCCCTGGCGATAGACGGTGATGATCTCGTCCTTGGGCAGCGTGGCGATGTGCTCGGCCTTGTACTTTTCGCCCAGCTTCTCGAAGTGGCGGATCGCCTCGTCGCGGTCCCAGACCTCCCGGCGGATCTCCAGATCCCGTTCGACGATCTCGTGCATTCGCGCCTCGATCTTCTCGAGGTCTTCGGGCGTGAAGGGCTGTTGCCGGGCGAAGTCGTAGTAGAAGCCGGTCTCGGTCGCCGGGCCGAAGGTTACCTGCGTGCCCGGATAGAGCTCCTGCACCGCCTGGGCGAGTACGTGAGCGCAGTCGTGGCGCAGCAGCTCCAGCGCGTCGGGATGCTTGGCGGTCACGATCTCGAGCCTGGCGTCGCCCTCGATCGGCCGCTTGAGGTCGCGCAGCGCGCCGTCAAGCTTGACCGCAAGCGCCGCCTTGGCGAGGCCGGGGCCGATCGCGGCCGCCACCTCGGCGCCGGTGGTCGACGCGGCGAAGGTCTTGGCTGTGCCGTCGGGCAGGGTCAGTACCATCGCTTTGCCGGCTTTTACTGGCGTTTCCAAGGGTTTCCGCTCCTGGCCTGGCTAGGACGCGGCAATCTAGGGGCTGACTAGCCCGCGATCAAGCGGAGGGAAGAGGGTGGCCGGCTGGGATTCCACCGAAGCCGGATCACAACGCGTAGGCGTCCTGGCGCAACAGCTCCTGGTAGATGCCGAGGGTGGCCGCGCACATGCGCTCCTTGTCGAACTTCACCCGGACATGGGTGATCGCAACCTCGGCGAGGCTGTTGCGCGCGCCCTCGCCGAGGTCGAGCGCCTTCTCCAGGGCCGCCGCCAGGGCCTCCGCATTGCGCGGCTCGAACAGGAAGGCGGTCACCTCGGGAATCACCTGCTCCGGCACCCCGCCGTGATCGGCCGCCACCACCGGGCGCCCCATGGCCTGGGCTTCGCTCACCACCCGGC
>JBOHKJ010000290.1:0-4603 GCA_050728975.1 Kiloniellales bacterium
CGGCAGCGTCGAGAAATATCCCCTCGTTGCGGATGATGCGGCCGGAAAAGGTAGCGCTGGCGAGCGGCAAGGGGTTTGGCAGCAACTCGGCGTGGCCGAGGCTGCCGGCACCCGCCTCGGCCGAGAAGTCCATTTCCAGCAGCCGCCCTTGAGAATCGAGGCGCGCGGAGAGATTGCCGGAGAGCGGCAAATCGATGCCTGCCAAGGGCGCCAGCGGCGGCGCGGCGGCAGCGACGGCCGCAGTTCTAAGACCGCTGAACTGCCCGGTGACCTCATTAAGCCCGCTCGCCGCGTCGTGCACGAAGGCCAGAGCGAAGTCCGCTCGCGTGCCGCCGAGACCGAGCGCGAAGGACACCTCTCCCGAGACGCCGCGCGGATCGCGGCGCAGAGTGATGTCGGCTCGTCGCGCGGTCCAGACGACGCCGAGCTGCTCGTCCAGCAGGGAAACTCTGCCGTCGGTCACTCTGACGGCTCGAAGGAAAGAGAAGGAGTCGTCGGGGTCGGGCGGCGCCGAGAGCCGCTCCAGCACGATCGGCAAAAGGCGATCGAACTCGCCGCCTTCGCTCGGCACCGCATCGGGCTTTGCCGTACCGCGGCCCACCGAGATGCTGCCGTCGGGGTGACGGACCAGAGTGATCGCCGCACTGCGGGCTTCGATGACGGTAGGCGCGGCAACGCCTCGCACGAGCGCGCGGAGGCTGAGGCTGATCGCCGCTTCCGGTAGCGCGCCGATCGCCGCGCCGTCGCGATCGCGCACCACCAGATCGCGCGCCAGAACATGGACCCTGTGCCGTTGGGCCTCCCAGACCAGCAGCGTTTCGGCTACCTCAACGGTGATGCCGTCCTCTGGATCGCCGAGCGCCTCCTCCACGTACGGCGTGAGGAAGGCAACGTCGACGGGAGCCGAGGCCAGCCGCCAAAGCGCAACGCCGCCGGCCAGCAGCACCAGCGCCAGGGCGCCACCGAAGATCTCCAGCGTTATTCGGGTTTTCCTGGCCAGCATGCCGGCTTCGAGGCTCTCCTATCACTGGACGCGTCCGGCGCGGCTTGACCGCCTCAAGGGCCTTCCGCACTGTGCCCCGGTTTCGCGGAGCGCGCCATGCCTTCTCCCCTGTCCTTGCCGGATTCCGCCGCGTTGCCGCTCCCACGGGACCGCGAACGGATCGCGCTCGGGCGCCAGCATTGGGCCGAGGCGTTGGAGCGGCTCGACGACCCGGAGGTAGCCCGGCGAGCCGTGGAGGTCGCCGCCGATCCGGCCTGGGGGGGCCTCATCGACGGGATCTTCTCGGGCAGCAACTTCCTCGGCCAGGCCCTGGTCAGAGAGATGGGAACGCTGACAGCGCTGGCCCTCGAGGGACCCGAGGCAACGGTCGCGCGGATCACGGGGGATTTGAAGTGCGAAGCCGGCGAGAGCGCCGACCCCGCCCAGGCCGGCGCCGCGCTGCGCTGCGCCCGGCGCCGCCTCGCTTTGGCGGTCGGGCTGGCCGATCTCGGTGGGCTCTGGAGCGTCATTCAGGTGATGACGGCCTTGAGCGAGTTTGCCGACCGCGGCCTTTCGCTCGGCATCGCAACCCTACTGCGCCAAGCCGCAGGGCGCGGCGACCTCGAGCTCGCCGACCCGGCACATCCACTGAAGGACTGCGGCTACGTATTGATCGGGCTCGGCAAGCTCGGCGCGCGCGAGCTCAACTACTCCTCCGACGTCGACTTCATCGTGCTGTTCGACCCCGAGATTGCGCGCTATCGCCACAGCCGCGGGCCGCAGGAAGGCTACGTGCGTATGACCCGCGATCTGGTGCGCCTGGTCGAGGACCGCACCGCCGAGGGCTATGCCTTCCGCACCGACCTTCGGCTGCGTCCCGATCCCGGCGCCATGCCGCTCGCCATCTCGGTCAATAGCGCCATGAGCTACTACGAGAGCCTGGGACAGAACTGGGAGCGCGCGGCAATGATCAAGGCCCGCCCGGTGGCCGGCGATCTGGAGCTCGGCCGGCGGGTGCTGGCCGAGCTCACGCCCTTCATCTGGCGCAAGCATCTCGACTTCTGGGCGATCCAGGACATCCACTCGATCAAGCGCCAGATCCAAGCCCACAAGGGCGGCGCGGCGATCGCGGTCGCCGGCCACAACATCAAGCTGGGACGCGGCGGCATCCGCGAGATCGAGTTCTTCGCGCAGGTCCAGCAGCTGATCTGGGGCGGCCGCGATCCCACCCTGCGCGAGCCGCGCACGCTGGAGGCGCTGTCGGCGCTCGCCGAGGCTGGACACCTCACCATGCAGACCGCCAAGGAGCTGAGCGGCGCCTACTGTGCGCTGCGTGACCTGGAGCATCGCCTGCAGATGGTCGACGACCAGCAGACCCACAGCCTGCCGGCAAGCGACGAGGGCCTCGCCGCCTTCGCCGCCTTCGCCGGTCACGAGACGACGGAGTCGTTCCGCAGCGCGCTGCTGGGCACACTCCACTGCGTCGAGGACCGCTACGCCGAGCTGTTCGAGGAGGCGCCCAGCCTGTCGGGGCCGGGCAATCTGGTCTTCACCGGCGGCGAGCCCGATCCCGATACCGTCAAGACCCTGGAACAGCTCGGCTTCGCCGACGGCGCCAAGGTATTCGCCCTGGTGCGCAGCTGGCACCACGGACGCCACCGCTGCACCCGCACCACCCGCAGCCGGCAGATCCTGACCGAGATCATGCCGACCCTGCTGGAGGCGCTCGGCCGGACCGCGCAGCCGGAGCAGGCGCTGCTGCGCTTCGACGAGTTCCTGGCCGGGCTGCCGGCCGGCGTCCAGCTGTTCTCGATGCTGCATGCCAACCCCTCGCTGCTGACGCTGCTCGCCGAGATCCTGGGCGGCGCGCCGGCGCTCGCCGAGCGGCTCAGCCGCAAGCCGGACCTGCTGGAGGCGGTGCTGTCGCTCGACTTCTTCGGCGCACTCCCGGACCACAAGACGCTCGAATCCGAGCTCGACGGCCTGCTCGCGCTCGCCCGCGATTTCGAGGACGTCCTGACCACGACCCGACGCTGGGCCAACGACCGGCGCTTCCAGGTCGGTGTTCACATCCTGCGCGGGGCGAGCGACGTCGATGCCTGCGGTCGCACGCTCTCCGACATCGCCGAGGTGGCGCTGAGCCGGCTCCATCCCAAGGTGGTAGAGGATTTTGCCCGCCAGCACGGCCGCTTCCCGGGAGCGGGCCTCGCGGTAATCGCACTCGGCAAGCTGGGCGGGCGCGAGATGACGGTCTCTTCCGACCTCGACCTGGTGTTTCTCTACGACCGCGAGCCGACAGTCGAGCAGTCCGACGGCGCCAAGCCGCTGCCGGTGATCCTCTATTTCACCCGGCTGGCCCAGCGCTTCATCAACGCGGTGACGGCGCTCACCGGCGAGGGCGCGCTCTATCAGATCGACATGCGGCTGCGGCCCTCGGGCAACAAGGGCCCGATCGCGACCTCGCTCGGCGCCTTCGAGCGCTACCACGAGAGCGAAGCCTGGACCTGGGAGCGCATGGCGCTGACCCGCGCCCGGGTGATCGTCGCGGAAGAGAAGTTCGGCACGGCGATCGAGAGCGCCATCCGCGCTCAGCTGACCCGCGCGAGCGATCCTGCCAAGCTGGTCAGCGACGTCGCCGAGATGCGCGCCCGCATCGCCCGCGAGCGGCCGGGCAAGAGCCCCTGGGACGTCAAGGACCGGCGCGGCGGCCTGGTCGATCTCGAGTTCCTGGCGCAATACCTGCTGCTGCGCCACGCGCCTGAGACTCCAGAGCTGTTGACACCCTCGACCCAGGGGGCCTTCAAACGGCTCGGCGATGCCGGGCTGCTGCCCGAGGACACGGCCGGGCGGCTGATTTCCGCCACCCGGCTGTGCCGCCAGCTCCAGGGATTTTTGAGACTGGTCACCGGCGGCGAGCTCGACGAGGCCAAAGCGAGCGACAGCCTGACGGCTTCGCTGGCTAACGCCGCCGGTGCGCTTGACTTCGCGGACCTGAAGCGCACTTTCGAGGAGAGCGCAAGCGCGGTCCAGCAGGTTTTCGCCGAGACCATCGAAGCGCCGGCCACAGCCGCCGGGACGCGCCTGAAAAAGCAAAAGAGCTGAACGGAGGGAGCAAAGGCCATGAGCGTTATGGAAGGCAATCCGGCACCCGATTTCACCGTCCCGAGCGACGGCGGCGGCACGATCAGCCTCGCTGCGTTGCGCGGCAGGCCGGTGGTTCTCTATTTCTATCCCAAGGACGATACGCCGGGCTGCACGATGGAATCCTGCGGCTTCCGCGATTCCCTGCCGGATTTCGACCGGCTCGACGCGACGGTGATCGGCATCTCGCGCGACGACGTCGGTAGCCACGAGCGCTTCAAGGCCAAGTACGGCCTGACCTTCCCGCTCGCCGCCGACGTCGACGGCACGGTCTGCGAGGCCTACGGCAGCTGGGTGCAGAAGTCGATGTACGGCCGGCTCTACATGGGCATCGACCGCTCGACCTTCCTGATCGACGAGAACGGCGTGGTCCGCAGGGTCTGGCGCGGGGTCAAGGTCGGTGGTCATGTCGACGAGGTGCTGGGAGCGCTCCAGGAGCTGAAGGGCCTGCCGGTGACCCCGCCGCGCGCCGCACCGGCG
>JBOHKJ010000291.1:0-7329 GCA_050728975.1 Kiloniellales bacterium
TTGTGGTGCGACTTGATGGTGACGCTCGGCCCGCCGGAAAAGGAGACGGATTCTATGATGTCGGGATAGAGCGTGCCTTGAGCCAGGAAATCGGCGCCACCAACCTTCGCCGCCTCCTGCTCGAAAACCTCGATGAAAGTGGCGCCGACGACCTTCCGCTTCCGCTCGGGGTCCTCGATGCCTGCCAGCTTACCGAGGAAGAGCTTACTGGCGTCGCGATGGACCAACGGAATGTTGTAGTGGCCGCGGAAGAGCTCAACTACCTCCTTCGCCTCACCGACCCTCAGCAGGCCGTGGTCGACGAAGATGCAGGTCAGCTGATCACCGATAGCCTCGTGGATCAGGACCGCCGCAACCGACGAGTCGACGCCGCCCGAAAGCCCGCAGATGACGCGGCCCTTCGCGACCTGCTCGCGGATACGTGCGATCGCCTGCTCGCGGAAGGAGGACATCGACCAGTCGCCCTTGCAGCCGGCGATCCGCAGGCAGAAGTTCGCCAGTAGCTTGGCGCCGTCGGGAGTATGCGCCACCTCGGGATGGAACTGCACCGCATAGATGCGCCGCACCTCGTCGGACACGATGGCGAAAGGGGCCCCCTCCGAAACGCCGCAAACCGAGAAACCTCCAGGGAGTTGCAGCACGCGATCTCCGTGACTCATCCAGACCTGATGGCGCTCGCCCCTTCTCCAGACTCCTTCGGTGAGCGCAGAGGGCGCCGTTACCTCGACGAAAGCGCGCCCGAACTCCTGATGGTCAGAGCCCTCGACCTCGCCACCGAGTTGAGTGCAGATGGTCTGCTGGCCGTAGCAGATGCCGAGCAACGGCACCTTCAATGCGAAGACAATATCGGGTGCGCGCGGCGTGTCGTCACGTGTCACCGAGGCCGGCCCACCCGAGAGGATGATGCCTTTGGGCTTGAAGTCCCGAATACGCTCCGGCGCCGCGTTGAAGGGCATGATCTCGCAGTAGACGCCAGCCTCCCGCACGCGCCGCGCGATCAGTTGAGTCACCTGGGAGCCGAAATCGAGAATTAGAATCGCTTCGTTGTGCATCAGTTTGGACAATCCTAGCCGTTGCTACTCGATCGCGGCGCTTTTCCCGCCGCGCGCCAGTCCCCCAGGCCTACCCAGGCGTAGGCGGTTTCCGACAGAGGCTTGCTGGCGAAGACGCGCGAATCCTCAGCGATGCGCCGCCCGCCCATCGCCTCGTAAAAGAAGCGCGAGGGATTTTCGCTCAGAACCCAGACGGCAGCCGAGTCGAAGCCGGCCTTAGCGAGCTCTCGGAAGCAGCGCTCCAGCAAGGCGCGCCCGATGCCGCGGCCCTGCCAATCGGGCGCGACATAGAGCGCATAGACCTCGCCGTCGCAGCCGACCTGCGGGCTACGGGCCGGCCCGCAATCGCCGAACCCCACCACCTGGCTAACGCCGCGCGGCGCTACCTCTGCAACAACGGTCGCCGCAGTCTTGTCCGGTTTGATCAGGCGCTGCAGCCAAGCTTGCGCACGCTCCGACTCGGTCATGCCGACGAGATAGGTGTCGGGAACCAAGCCTGCGTAAGCGCTCCGCCAGGTTTCGACATGAACGCGGGCGATCGCCGGCGCATCGGCGATTCGAGCCAGCCGCAGAGCGAAGCCGGCGCTCATGACGTAGGCACCCGCTCGAGAACGGCGATGAAAAAGCCGTCCGTGCCGTGCGCGGCCGGGCTCAGGCGCAGCATTGGCCCGCTTCCCGGATAGGCGCTTCCGATCACAGCCGGCCAGACTGTCTCTGCCGGTACCAAAGCGAAGTCGGCGCTGCCGGCGAGGAATTCTTCGATCTGTCCTTCGTTCTCCTCGGCGAGCAGCGAGCAGGTGACATAAACTAGCCGACCGCCAGGTTTCACCAAGCGGCTTGCGCTGTCGAGGATAGCAGGCTGCAGAGCGATCAGTTCGGCGATGTCGCCCTCGCCCATGCGCCATTTCGCATCGGGGCTACGCCGCCAGGTGCCGCTTCCGCTGCAGGGCGCGTCGACCAAGACGCGGTCGAAGCTCGCCTTGTGTCGCTTCACCCAGGGATCGCGTTCGCTCGACAGCGGACGGCGCGTCACGTTGTGGACGCCGGCGCGGTGGAGGCGCGTTACCGAGTGCGTGAGACGCCCTTCCAGCACGTCACAAGCGACGATCTGGCCCTTGTTCCCCATCGAGGCTGCCATTGCCAGGGTCTTGCCGCCGGCCCCGGCACAGAAGTCGACAACCCGCATTCCGGGCCTGGCGTCGACCATCGCGGCGGCAACCTGAGAACCTTCGTCCTGGATCTCGAACCAGCCATCCCTGAAGGCCTTGGTGTCGGCGACCGCCTTGCGCTCCGCAACGCGCAAGCCGAGTGGCGAGAGTGGCGTGAGAGTCGCCTCGGTCCCTGCCTCGGCAAGCGCAGCCAGGACCTGTCCCCGTGTCGCCTTCAAGGTGTTAGCACGCAGGTCGAGCGGCGCTTCGCCCATCAGTGCCGCCAGCTCGACCCGGTAATTTACGCCGAGCGCCGCCTTAAGACGCGGCAACAACCAGGGCGGAACCTCGAGGCGTACCCATTCGGGCTGAGCCTGGTCGCGGACGTGCTGCCCCTGCAGAGCGCGTAACAAGCGGCGCTCTTCGCCGGAGAGTGGACTGGGATGATGACGCTGACCGTCGAAGCTGCCGCTTGCGCGATCCGCGGACCAGCCCTCTTCGAGGACCAGATCGACCAGCACCCGGGCGCGTGGGCCAGCCGAGAGCCCGGGCGCGGTTCGGGCCAGCCACCAGTCGAGCGAAGCCTTGCGGCGCAGCAGGCCGAAGGTCCGGCTGACCAAAGCGTGACGATCCTTGGAGCCGATGAATCGGCGCTGACGTAAATAGTCGGCGACCGTGCGGTCGGCCGGCGCGCCGTTCTCCTCGATCAGGCCCAGAAGCTCGATCACGCTGGCGATGCGGGCGGCGGGCGTCATAGGTCGGGCGGACCGGCGGCCCGCTGGCCACCGCTCGGGCGGGAGTTAGCGTTCGGCGCGATAGTTCGGCGGCTCGCGCGTGATCGTGACATCGTGGACATGACTCTCGCGCAATCCCGAATTGGTGATGCGGAGGAATCGCGCACGTTCCTGCAATTCCTGCAGAGTGGCGCAGCCGCAGTATCCCATCGCCGCGCGCAACCCGCCGACCAATTGGTGGACCACGGTGCCGACCGGACCCTTGTAGGGCACCTGGCCCTCGATTCCTTCCGGAACCAGCTTCAACTGGTCCGCAACCTCCTCCTGGAAGTAGCGATCGGCCGACCCACGCGCCATGGCGCCGAGCGAGCCCATGCCACGATAGGCCTTATAAGAGCGGCCATTGTAGAGGAAGACCTCGCCGGGGCTTTCATCGGTCCCCGCGAAGAGCGAGCCGATCATCACGCAGTCGGCGCCGGCCGCAATCGCCTTGGCGAGATCGCCGGAGAACTTGATGCCGCCGTCGGAGATGACCGGCGTATCGGCCTTGCGGCAGATCTCGACGGTGTCGAGGATCGCGGTCAGCTGCGGGACGCCGACTCCGGCAACCACGCGCGTGGTGCAGATCGAGCCCGGCCCGATCCCGATCTTGACCGCATCTGCGCCGGCGTCGATCAGCGCACGAGCGCCCTCCGCCGTCGCGACATTGCCGGCGATGACTTGGCAGGCATTGGAAAGACGCTTGATAATCTCGACCGACGACAGGACGCCCTTGGAATGGCCGTGCGCGGTATCGACGACGATGACGTCGACCTCCGCTTCCAACAAGGCTTCGGCGCGCTTCACGCCGTCTGGTCCTACACCGGTCGCGGCGGCGGCGCGCAGCCGACCCTTCTCGTCCTTGCAGGCGTTGGGATGGGATTGCGCCTTCTCGATATCCTTGACCGTGATGAGCCCGATGCAGCGATAGGCGCCGTCAACCACCAGCAGCTTCTCGATCCGGTATTGGTGGAGCAGCCGTTTGGCTTCTTCGCGCGACACGCCCTCCTCGACCGTCACCAGTCGATCTTTGGTCATCAGCTCGCGCACCGGCTGACGCTCGTTCTCGGCAAAGCGCACGTCGCGATTGGTGAGAATCCCAACCAGCTTGCGGGTGCCGTTCTCTACCACCGGGATGCCGGAGATGTGGTGCCGGGTCATCAGGCCGAGGGCATCGGCCAGCGACTGCTCGGGCGCGATGGTCACCGGATTGACGACCATGCCGCTCTCGAACTTCTTGACCGCGCGAACCTCGTCGGCCTGGCGCGCCAGATCTAGATTCTTGTGGATGACGCCAAGACCCCCGGCCTGGGCCATGGCGATCGCCAGCCGGCTCTCGGTGACCGTATCCATGGCCGCCGACAACAGCGGAATCCCGAGCTCGATTGAGCGGGTGAGGCGGGTTCGGGTATCGGTGGCGGCGGGCAGGACGGTGGAGTGCTGAGGCTCAAGAAGGACGTCGTCGAACGTAAGAGCCTCGCGGATTTCCATGCCAACCGTCCCGACTACGAATTGGCGCGGCATCATACACAGGAACCGGGTAATTCCAAGGCCTTTAGCCCTGCGCCCCACGCAGGTCGGCCCTGTGCCGCGCCGCAAGGCGAGCTTGCGCCGGGTCACGGCCGTGCCCAATTCCCAAGAGGAGCCCTGGTAAAGACGAGGAGTCGCCTTTTTATGAAACCGATTCGCACCTGGATTCTCCTGGCCGACGGCTCGCGCGCCCGTTTCCTGCTTCACGACGGGCCAGGCAAGGGCCTCAAGTCGGCGCCGCTCGACGACCGGGAGATCGAGGTGCCGCCGACGCGCGATCTGGGCAGCCAACGTCCGGGCCGCAGCCATGACCGGTTCGGTCAAGGCCGTCATGCGATGGAGGAGACCGACTGGCATCGATTCGAAGAGGCGCGCTTTGCCAAGGAGGTTGCCGGCCTGCTCAACCAGGCCGCCAAGAGCGACAGTTACGACCGCCTGATCCTGGTGGCCCCGCCCAAGACTCTCGGCGACCTGCGTCAGGCGCTCGATTCCCACAGCAGCAAGTTGATCTATCGCGAGCTGGGCAAGGACCTGACGAAGATTCCCGACAGCCAGCTACCCGAACATCTGGACAAGGTGATCGCGGTCTAGCCGGCATTATCCGCCTCGCCGCGAAACCCGGTCGCCAGCACATAGACCTCCGCGGAATCGCTGCGGCTGGCCGGCGGCTTCACGTGCCGCACCTTGGCGAAGGCCTTCTTGAGGCGCGCCAGCAACTCGGCTTCGGTTCCGCCTTTCAGCACCTTGGCGAGGAAGGTACCGCCGGGGGCCAGCACGGCGAAGGCGAAGTCGGCCGCCGCTTCCGCAAGCGCCACGATGCGCAGATGGTCGGTCGCGGCGTGACCGATGGCCGAGGCCGCCATGTCGCTCAGCACCACGTCGGCAGCGCCGCCGAGCGCGCGTTCGAGGCGGGCGGGCGCGTCCTCGGCGAGGAAATCGCCCTGCAGCAGCGCGGCGCCGGCGATCGGCTCGATCTCCAGCAGATCGATGGCGACCACGCGGCCCGCGGCGCCGACGCGCTCGACCGCGACCTGAGTCCAGCCGCCGGGCGCGGCACCGAGATCGACCACCCGTGCGCCACGTTTCAGGAAGCGCTCCTTTTCGTCGAGCTGCAGCAGCTTGAAGGCCGCGCGCGAGCGATAGCCGCGGCGCCGCGCCTCGGCAACGTAGGGATCGTTCAGCTGCCGTTCGAGCCAGAGCTGGGAAGAGTGCGAACGCCCCTTGGCGGTGCGCAGCCGCACCGAAAGGCCGCGCCCGGTCGGTTGCGTGGTCTCGCGGCCGCGCTTGCGCCGTCCGCTCCCCCGCCCGTTTCCAGCAGTCATGCGACGACCGGCGCTTCGACGGCGACGGCGGGCGCCCAGACGTCCTGCAATAGCGACCAGAGAATGCCTTCGCGCAGGCCGCGATCGGCAACCCGGAGGCGCGGCATCGGCCAAACCGAGCACAACCCTTCGAGAATGGCGCAGCCGGCGATCACCAGATCGGCGCGCTTGCGGCCGATGCAAGGGTGACGCGCGCGCTCGGCGAAGGTCATGGCGGCGATCCGGCGGTTGAGGATCTGGATCGTGTGGCCCTCGAGCAGGCAGCCGTCGACCCGGTCGCGGCGATAGCGCGGCAGCCCGAGGTGAATGCCGGCGAGCGTGGTGACGGTGCCGGAGGTGCCGAGGATCTGCACCTCGCCGCCGGCGATTCGCGTGGCGAGCTTGTGGATCGCTTCGAAGGGCGCCAGCGCACGGCTGGTCTCGGCGACCATCGCGCGATAGGCGCCGTCTGTCACCTCGTGGCCGCCGTAACGCTCGGCCAGCGTCACGACACCGAGTGGAATCGAGTGCAGCGCCTTGACGCGCGGCGGCGCGTAGCTCCGCGACCGGGCTGCCGGCGTCTCGCCGCTGCATTCCATCCAGACCACTTCGGTCGAGCCGCCGCCGATGTCGAAGACCAGGCCCTCGCAGCCGCCGCCGTTGAGCAGCGCGGCACAGCCGCGGATCGCCAGCTCGGCCTCCTCCGCTTCGTTGATGATGTCGAGCGCGATCCCCGTCTCCTCCAGCACGCGGGTGCGGAACGCCGTGCCGTTGCCGGCGCGCCGGCAGGCCTCGGTGGCGACCGCCCGCAGCCGCGTCACCCGGCGCCGGCGCAGCTTGCCGGCGCAGATCTTCAAGGCCACCAGCGTGCGGTCGATCGCCGCCGGCGCGAGCGAGCCGTTGTGGGCGAGCCCCTCGCCCAGGCGGACGATGCGGGAGAAGGCATCGATGACCCGGAAGCCCTGGTCGTCGGGCACCGCGATCAGCAGCCGGCAGTTGTTGGTGCCTAGATCGAGCGCCGCGAGAACTTCGGCGGCCTCGCCCGAGGGGACGCTTGCGGGAGCAGTGCTGGCGGAACCCGGCGGCCCGGCGTGCCCAGACATGAAATCCTTTCCGCTCCGAGGCGGGAGGACGCCATCCCCCGGGCCCCGCTCGCCCCATCCTAGCCGCGGCAGCGGGGCGGCTCCAAGGCTCGAGCGGCGGGCGCGGGCCGGAGCGGCGGGCAAAGCGCCTTGAAAACGACCGCCCTGGCGGACTAGATAGAGGGGCGGCCGCCGGCCGGCTTCGGCCGAGGCGGAGGTCGGCTCTGCGCCTGGGGGATAGTTTAGCGGTAGAACCTCGGACTCTGACTCCGATAGCCCTGGTTCGAATCCAGGTCCCCCAACCAGCCTTTCCGGCAGGTCGACAGGCACGGCACGGAGGAGCGAAAGCGCCGGTCCGCGCGTCCCGCAGGGCGCTTTTCCGCGCCCTTGCTGGTATTTTTCCGGGCGGTAAAGGCATTCCAGATCAACGGCTTGGCCTGTCA
>JBOHKJ010000292.1:0-7556 GCA_050728975.1 Kiloniellales bacterium
GCTCGAGCTTGCCCTCGCCGTGCGGCGATGCCATCTCTGCCAACCTGTGGCCCGCCACCCAAGCGAAGGAGCCGCCTTGCCCGCCGCCGCCCGCCCCTGGCTGAGACCGCTGGTCGACTACGGACCGCTCGCCGCTTTCTTTCTCGGCTACGTCCTGGCCGACCTCTTGACCGCGACTGCCGTGCTGATGGCGGCAACGCTCGCGGTGCTGCTGCTGTCGCTCGTTGCCGAGAAGCGCGTGCCGCTGATGCCCTTGATTACCGCGGCAGTGGTCGGCGTCTTCGGCGGCCTGACGCTGTGGCTGCAGGACGAGACCTTCATCAAGATGAAGCCGACCATCGTCCAGCTGCTCTTCGCGCTGGCGTTGATCGGGGGCCTCGCGATCGGAAAGGCGCCCTTGAAGGCGCTGTTCGGGACGATGCTGCAGCTGGACGAGCCGGGCTGGCGCAAGCTCACGCTGCGCTGGGCGATCTTTTTCCTGGCGATGGCAGGGGTGAACGAGGCGGTCTGGCGCCTCTTCTCGACCGACGTCTGGGTCGCCTTCAAGGTCTTCGGGATCGTCGGCGTGACGCTGGTCTTCGCGCTCGCCCAGATCCCGCTGATGCAGCGGCATCAGCTCTCCGAGCAGCCGGGCCCGGCCGCCGAGTGAGCCCGGCGGTCGGGTACCCGGCAGCCGGGTGACACGGCCTGGCGGCTGCGCGTCGATCAGGCGGTCTGATGCCGGTAGACCGCGAGCGCCCGCTCGCTCGACAGCGGCTTGCCGCGCAGGACATTCTGGGTCCGCTGGCTCTCGACCTGCAGACTCCGCATGTCCTGCGACAGCGACTCCAGCCGCTCGTCGACCTGATTGATCCGGTGCGAGACGCCCTTGGGCGCCTGCTCGCCGCCCGCCAGCGAATGGGCGATGCGGCCCAGTTGCACCCAGATCAGCAGCCCGAGCAGCAGAACCAGGTACAGCGGGTCGATCGCGTAGCCGATCGTAACCCCCATGTCGATCAGCTCGGCAGCCGGTTCGCCGAACAGGTTGACCAGTTCAGACCAAGTATCGTTGTAGTCCATCGCTCCCTCTCCCCATAGTGTGAGCAATGGCGATGAGGGAAATTATCGGGGATGGCGGATTAAAGAATAGTAACGGAATGGCTTGTATTTGAGATAACCTGACCCTATCCCGCAAATACGCGCGGCTCTTCTCGTGACAATTATGGGATATGTAGAATTGGCAAGACGAATGGCGGACCCGGCAGGATTCGAACCTGCGACCCTCACCTTCGGAGGGCGACAGGCGGCTCAACCGCGCCAGGCTTCCAGGCGACGCGCTCCGCGCAAGAGGAGGCGTGGCCGTTTCGCCCGCCGGCGAGCCTTCGTTCTTCCAGAGCCTCAAAAGTCGCTCGGACCGGCGTAGGGACGACACCAGAGAATCGCCTGGAGCAGCACGGATTTGGTCCAGGCCGCATGCATCGCCTCGACTTCGGCCGGCGTGTGTCCTTTCTTGGCGAGGAACGGCTTCATCGTCACCGAGATCGGCATGACGAGCGCGAGCAGGTAGCGCATGGGAATGTGCGCCGCCGCCGATACTCCGTCGGTCTTGTTCTTGCCCGAGCGATGGTGGCGGCGGCCGATCTCGTCCTGATAGGCCAGCCAGGCTTCGTCGTAGTTGACCCGGCAGGTATCCAGGATCCATTGGCCAAAGCGCTTGCGAACGGCTTCGAGGTATTCGCCTATCGGCTGCCCCGTCTTGGGATCGCAGAAGTAGGCAAGGAGATGCGGCGTATTGCCCACGAAGCCGTACCAGACCTCGAGAATTTCATCGACCTGGTCTTTGACGACCTCGTGCGCCTTGAGCAACGCGGCAACGTCCTCCTCGCCGAACAGCAGCGTCGCTTTCAGCTTTGCCAGATCAGCCGGGTCGAGAGGCGACCTCGAAAGGCTCGGGTCGCCGAGACGGTAACCAGGAATCTGTGCTGCTACCATGATCGAAATCCTATCCTTGCGGTGATTGCTAGTAGCAACTAATATCTGCGCCGAGTCGCGCCTGTCAATATAGTTTCGAGTAGCAATTATGCCCCGCGAAGACGCCCTCAAGGCCGCCCATCTGATCGAGCGACTGGAGCGCCTCGCGCGCGGGCAGGAAGCGACAGACCGCCTGAACCCGGCCCAGTGGCAGGCGTTGCGTTACCTGGCATCGACGAACCGCTTCTCCAGGACGCCGGCTGCGCTCGCGGATTTTCTCGCCTCCACCCGCGGAACCGTGTCCCGAACGATCGCCGCCCTGGAGGCCAACGGCTATGTGACGCGCAGGTCAAACCGAGAGGATCGGCGCGGGGTGGTGCTGGCCTTGACGGCCAAGGCCGAGAAGGCGCTCGAAGACGATCCCCTTCTCGACCTGGCACGTGACGTGGAGGAGGCATTGGGAGGCGACAGCGCTCGGCTGGCTCAGAGCCTGAGCGCCGTGCTGATGAGAGCCGTAAGCCGGAACGAGCGCCGCCCCTTCGGAATCTGCTTGCAGTGCCGTCATTTCCGCCGCAACGCGCACCCCTCGGCCGTCATGCCGCACCACTGCGCGTTGCTCGACGAACAGCTTTCCGAAATCGACGGCCACTCGATCTGCGTCGAGCAAGAGGCGGCAGCGTGACAGCGAAGGATCCTGCCGGCGCCGGTTCTGGGGCCGGTCCTGTCCGAGAACGATTCGACCGAGCGATTCGAATCGCTGGATGGTGGCGGACCCGGCAGGATTCGAACCTGCGACCTTCGCCTTCGGAGGGCGACACTCTATCCAGCTGAGCTACGGGTCCAAGGGCGCGGCTTTCTCCCCGGGGACGCGGCCGCGCGATGGGCGGCGACAATAACCCAAGCCGGCACTGCGGGCAAACAACGGGCGCGGGCAAACAGCGGGAGCGGGCAAACGCGGGACGGTTACGAGGCGCCGCCATCGAGGCGCCGGGCTGCCAGCCGGTCGGCGCCGGACGGGAGCGCGCCCTCGCGCTCCGTCACCCAATGAACAATATCGTCCCACACCACCCGCGCCTCCAGGTCGCGCAGCAGCAGGTGCCAGCCGTTGGGATAGAGCGCGGGCTGGAGATCGTGGCCCTCCTGCGCGAGCGCCTCGCGCAGGAACGCGAAGACAGGCTCGGGCGGGATCACCTCGTCCTTCTCGCCGTAGAGCAGCAGAGTCGGGCGGCCGAGAGCGTGGCCGGCAGCCGCAGCCCGGCTCATCAGGTCGACCAGGCCGGCGATGGTGTCGATCCGGGTCTCCTTGATGAAGAGGGGATCGCGGCCGAGCGCGCGCAACATCTCGATGTTGTCGGAGGCCTGGATGTCGAGGTTCTCGCCGGTGACGGTCATGCCCGGCACCAGCCGCTCGGCCAGCCACAGGGTCCAGCGCTGATAGAAGGGCATGGCCTCGCGGCCCCAGACCGCCGGCGCGGAGAGGATCAGGCCCGCGGCAGGAAGCGCACGCCCCTCGGCGGCGGCGGCGACGATGACCGCGGCCCCCATGCTCTCGCCGAGCAGATAGAGCGGCTTGCCGGGATGGCGTGCCGCGACCAGGGCCGAGACGGTCTCGAGATCCGCGAGGAAGGCCTCGCCGCCCGGCCACAGCCCGGGATTTGGGCTGGCGCCGAAACCGCGCTGATCGTAGGCGTAGACGGCGATTCCCTGCTCCGCCCAGTAGCGGCCCGGCGCCTCGAAGGCGTGGCTGTAGTCGTTGAAGCCGTGCAGCGCCAGGATCGCCGCCCGCGGCTCGCCGCCGGGCAGCCAGCTGCGCAGCGGCAGGGCGAGGCCGTCGCCGACCACCACCGTCTCGGCGGCAAGAACCGGCTCGGTGGCGCCCGGTCCGGGCGGCGCCAATCGCGGCGCGCAGGCCGCCGTCAGCAGGGCGGCCAGCAGCAGGCAGAGAAAGGGCTGCGGCCAGCCGGCCGGCCGGCGCTCAGGAGGCGGCGTCGAGATCCGCGGCATCGCCGTTCCGCCGGGTCAGCTGAAGGAAAATATCCTCCAGATCGGTCTCCTCGGTCGACATGTCGACGATCACCAGACGCGAAGCGGCCACCGCCTCGAGGATCGCCGGCAGCGGGCTCTTGCTCGCCTTGTAGCGGAACACGATGCGACGCGGCGCCGCCAGCTCGCCGCCCTGGAGCGCGAGCGCCGCGGGTAGCGCGTCGAGATCGCGTTCCAGCGTCATGGTGAGCGTCTTGTTGTCGAGCCGGCGCAGCAAGGCTGCGGTGGAATCGCAGGCGATCACCGCTCCGTGGTCGATGATCGCAATCCGGTCGCAGAGCTCTTCCGCCTCTTCCAGGTAGTGGGTGGTCAGCAGAATCGTGGCGCCGGCGCGGTTGAGGCGCCGCACCTGCGACCAGAGCTGCTGGCGCAGCTCGATGTCGACGCCCGCGGTGGGCTCGTCGAGCACCAGGATCGGCGGCGCGTGGACCATCGCCTTGGCTACCATCAGCCGCCGGCGCATGCCGCCCGACAGCGTGCGGGCATAGGCCGTCGCCTTGTCGGCGAGATTGAGCGTGGCGAGAATCTCGTCGGTGCGCCGCTCCCTCGGCGGCACGCCGTAGAGTCCGGCCTGCAGCTCGAGCAGCTCGCGCGGGGTAAAGAAGGGATCGATATTGAGCTCCTGCGGCACCACGCCGATCGCCGCGCGCGCCTGGCGCGGCTCCCTGTCGATGTCGCAGCCCCAGACGAAAGCCTTGCCGCCGGTCTTGTTGACCAGGCCCGCCAGCACGTTGATCAGCGTCGACTTGCCGGCGCCGTTGGGCCCGAGCAGGCCGAACAGCGAGCCGCGCGGCACCTCGAGGTCGACCGCCTTGAGCGCATGCTTGGCCTTGGACTTGCCGCTCGCGCGGTAGACCTTGTCGAGCCCGCGCAGCTCTACCGCAAGATCGGGCAAGGTGGCGGCGGTCGGCGCGGCGACCGATTGGGGCAGGTCTGGCATGGCGGCCTTGGGCTTCGACATACGGACGCGCGGGGCGCGCGAGGGGGCGTCCGGGCGCAGCCGGCGCGTCCTGGTCATTGATCGCGCGGCGGCAATGGGTATCATCCGCCCTGCCGACGGTCAACCGAGCCCCGTCACGCCGCCGAATCGCGCCGCCGGGCGCGGATTTTGCGACGAGCGGACCGGATGCCGACCGTCGCAGCGCTGGCGCAAAGGAGCAAGGCCCCGTGGCGAACCCGCTCGATGTCTCCGAGATCGTCGAGGTCGAACAGAAGGTCGTCGCCTGCGACGGCAACGGCGGCGCGCTCGGGCACCCCAAGGTGTGGCTCAATATGGAAGGGCGGGGCAAGATCGATTGCCCCTACTGCGACCGCCGCTTCGTGTTGAAGGCCGGCGCCGGAGGCAGCGGCCACTGAGGGGCGGACAGCCTTCCTTGGAACGCGAGAGCGGCGGGCCGGCCGGCCTGGGCCCGGCGAGCGCCGCCGCCGAGCCGGCTCCCACCCGCGTTCGCAGCGCGCTTCCCGAGCTTTGCTGGCCGGCCGTCCCGACGCCTCACGCCTCGCAGTGCCTCGCCCTGCTGCGCCAGCTCGACGAGACCCAATGGTGGCCGCCCGAGCGGCTGGCTGCAGCCCAGCGCGCGCAGCTCGGCCTGCTGCTCGATCACGCCGCCCGCACGCTGCCTTTCTATCGCGCGCGTCTCGCGTCGGCGGGCTTCGAGCCCGGCATGCGGCTGACCGATGCCATAT
Organism: Kiloniellales bacterium; assembly: GCA_050728975.1. Classification (GTDB taxonomy): domain Bacteria; phylum Pseudomonadota; class Alphaproteobacteria; order Kiloniellales; family JBOHKJ01; genus JBOHKJ01. The sequence continues at coordinate 5,680 of JBOHKJ010000292.1, forward strand.
GGCGGCGGATTCCGATTCTGGCGCGCGCCGAGCTGCAGGCGGTCGATGGCACCTTGAAAAGCGACGACCTGCCGCCCGGCCACGGCAAGCTCGGGAAGGTCGTCACCTCCGGCTCCACCGGCCGGCCGGTCAGCGCGCACACCACCGAAACCTCGCGCCTGTTCTGGGCTGCGATCACGCTGCGCGAGCATGTCTGGCAGCGCCGCAATCTGCGCGGAAAGCTTGCCGTCATTCGCAACTTCGATCTGCACGGCAACGGCGAGGCCGAGCGAGAGGAGCGCCGCGGGCCCAATTGGGGACGCCCGGCGGCGGTCGTCTTCGAGACCGGCCCCGCCGTCGGCCTGTCGATCACCACCACCACGGCGCGCCAGGCCGAGTGGCTGATTCGCGAGCAGCCGGACTATCTTCTGACGTTCGCTTCCGCCGCGCAGTCGCTGGCCGAGCATTTCCTGGCCCGCGGCCTCGCACTGCCCAGCCTCCAGCAGCTCCGCACCATCTCCGAGGCGGTGACGCCGGAGCTGCGCGCGGCCGCGCGCGCCGCCTGGAATGTCGCAGTGGTCGACGTCTACTCGGCGCAGGAAACCGGCTACCTCGCGCTCCAGTGTCCGGAGCACGAGCACTTGCACCTACAGTCGGAGGTTGCCTTGGTGGAGGTGTTGGACGACGATTGGCGTCCGACACCGCCAGGGCGGACGGGGCGCGTCGTTGTCACTCCGCTGCACAATCTGGCGACCCCGCTGATCCGCTACGAGCTCGGCGACCTGGCCGAAGTCGGCCCGCCTTGTCCCTGCGGCCGCGGGCTTCCCGTGGTGACGCGCGTCTTCGGGCGCTACCGCAACATGCTGACGCTGCCGAGCGGCGACCGCGTCTGGCCGCGCCTCCGCGAGGACCGCTACACAGACGTCGCACCGGTGCGCCAGTTCCAGGTGGTGCAGAAGTCTACCGAGCAGCTGGAGGTACGCCTGGTGGTCGATCGCCCTCTGACCGCAGAGGAGGAGAGCGCCATCGGCAAGATCATCGTCGACCGGCTGGGCCATACGTTCCGGCTCGATTTCACCTATCACGACCAAATCCCCCGCTCCCCCAGCGGCAAGTTCGAGGATTTCAAGAGCGAGATCGCGGCCGGCGGTCCAGCGCCGGGGCGCGCGTCGTGACGACCGTTTCGCCGTCGGCCTTTAGTCCTACGCGATGATGCTGGCGTCGTGCCGCTGACCTCGCTCGAAGCGGAGCGCGCGGAGCAGGCGCGCTGGCAGTTGCGCCCGCGGTTCGCGCGGAGCGCAGTCGGCGACAAGCTGATCGAGTGCGAGTTCCTCGCTCCCGAGGCCCAGGAGGAAACCCTGTCGAGCCGGCTGGCGACGGTGCTGCGCTTTGCCGGCGGACAGGTTCCCTATTACGCCGAGCTCTTCGCCAGGCTCGGCTTCGGCAGCGCACCCATCGAGCCGCGCGCCGTCCTGCGCCGCCTGCCGCCGCTCGGCAAGCGCGAGGTCTACGAGCGTTTTGCGAGCCTGAGGCCGAAAGCGCTGCCGCCCGGCCAGAAGGTCTGGGGGCTCGCCAGCTCCTCCGGCTCGACCGGACGGCCCACCCGCGTGATTCACAGCGAAGCCAGCAATAGCGCCTTCACCTTTCTCAATCAGCGCCAGAGCCGCTGGTTTCGCCTCGATCCGCTGCTGGCGCAGGCGACCATCCGGCTGGCGAGCCAGATGCCGAAGACCAAGCAAGGCCGCCTGCTGAAGGACGGCGAAACCCTGGAATGGCCGCGCTGGTGCTATGCCGGCAAGTTCTACGAGACCGGCACGAGCTGCTACTTCAACATCACCAATCCGGTCGAGGCACAGCTCGCCTGGCTGCGGGAGCGCCAGCCGCACTCCCTGATCACC
>JBOHKJ010000293.1:0-3846 GCA_050728975.1 Kiloniellales bacterium
CTCTAGGCATCGGCCCGCGCCGAGGTCAAGGCGAAGCGCCTCGCGTTTCGCGAAAAAGCGCGGCGATCGCCGCCGAATCGGGGGCGCCCATGCTCACAAGTTGCGCTCCGGCCGCCTTCGCGCGCGCCGCGCTCAGCGCTTCGGCGGCGCTCCTGTAGTCCTGCGCCGCCTTGTCGCGGGCGGCCTTCAGTTGCGCGAGGCTTTCGCCGCCCCGGTCGAGCGCTGCGAGCTGCTCGGCCAGCCGCTCGATCAGCGCCGGCAGCGCGTCGGGCTCGACCTTGTGCTTGCGCGCCAGCTCCAGCAGCGCGAAGTAGCGCTCCTCGATCGCCTCGCCGTTGCCGCTGTCGCCCTCCAGGCCGGAGGCCAGCGCGCTCAGGCTCTGGCTCGCCTCGGCCAGCTCGGCGGCCGCGCGTTCCAGTGCTGCCAGCGCGGGCGTCAGCCGCTGGCCGGCTTGCGGTGCCGCCCGTTCGAGCAGTCTTTGCGTGGCGGCCAGCGCGCGCTCGGCGCCGCCGTTGCCGGCTCCGCCCGCGATGTGTCCCAGCGCGCCGGTCACCGCCTCGATCAGCTTCTCGCGGTGGCGCCACAGGCTGCGCGCTTCGCTCAGCCTCTCCAGCTCGCCGCTCTCGGGCGCGAAGGCGGTGAGCTCGGTGAGCGCGTGGCGCAGGAACTCCTCTTCGCGCCGCGCCGCCTCCAGCGCCGCCGCCGCTTGCGCCGTCTCTTCCTCCAGCCTGCGCCAGGCGCGCCAGCGCTCCGCCAGCCGGCCGGCGTCCTCCTCCAGCCCGGCGAAGGCGTCGAGCAGTTGCCGGTGGGTGGCGGGATCGAGCAGGCCGCGCTGCTCGAACTGCCCCTGGACCTCCAGCAGACAGTCGCCGAGCTGGCGCAGCAGGCCGACCGACACCGGCTGGTCGTTGACGAAGGCGCGGCTGCGGCCGTCGCGGGAGACCTGCCGGCGCAGCACCAGCTCGCGCTCGCCGCTGTCCAGCCCCTGCTCCGCCAGGCCCTGTTCGTTAAGAATCGCCAGCGCCGGATGCCCGTCGGCCAGCGCGAAGACCGCGCTCACGCTGGCCTGCTCGGTGCCGGCCTTCATCAGCGCCACGTCCGAGCGCCCGCCGAGCGCCAGCCCCAGCGCGTCGAGCAGGATCGACTTGCCGGCCCCGGTCTCGCCGGTGAGCGCCGAGAGGCCGCGCGCGAAATCGATCGCCAGCGCTTCGATCAGGACCACGTTGCGGATCGACAGATGGGTCAGCATGGACGGGCCGCCAAGGCGTTTCGCCGGCTGGGGCCGGCTGTCCCCGGGGCTAGAAGACGGTGTTCCAGACCTGCGAGATCCAGGAGCCGTCCTTTTCCTCGGGGCGGAGGTCGACGCCGGTCAGCATGGCGTAGGAATCGACGTACCACTCGCTGCCGGGGAAGTTGTGGCCCAGCACCGCGGCGGTCGCCTGCGCCTCCTCGATCACGCCGATCGCCAGGTAGCACTCGACCAGCCGGTGCAGCGCCTCCGGCACGTGGGTCGTGGTCTGGTAGTCGCGGATCACCGCCTGGAAGCGGTTGATGGCGGCGAGGTACTCGCTGTGGCGCTGGTAGAAGCGGCCGACCTCCATGTGCTTGCCGGCGAGGTGGTCGTAGGCCAGGTCGCGCTTCAGCGAAGCGTCCCGGGCGTAGCGGCTTTCGGGGAAGCGTTGCGTCACCTCGTCGAGCGACTCCAGCGCCAAGGTGGTCATCGCCTGGTCGCGGCCGACGTCGGAGATCTGCTCGTAGTAGCAGAGCGCCTTGAGGTAGTAGGCATAGGAGACGTCGCGGCTGCCGGGGTGCAGCTCGATGAAGCGCTCGAGCGCGTTCACCGCTTCGTCGTAGCGGCTGTCCTGGTAGTGGGCGTAGGCGGCCATCAGCTGGCCCTTGCTGGCCCAGACCGAATAGGGGTGCTGGCGCTCGACCTCGTCGAACAGCCGCGCGGCCTCCTGGTATTCGCCGGCCAGCAGCTGATTCATGGCGTCGTTGTAGAGCTCCTCGACCGGCCGCTCGACATAGAGCGGGCCCTCGTCGCTGCTGCAGGCGGCGAGCAGCAGCAGCGTCGCCGCGGCGAGCGTCCGCAAGCCCGCGCTTCGCCACCCGAAGATCGACCCTGGCCCCCGCATCGCTCCTGTCCTCGTACTGTCCTGAAATGGGTCCGCGGCCCAGGCGGCCGCGCGACCGGACCGACTATAGTGGCCGCCCCCAAAGCTCTCAAGCGGCGGCCTCCGAACCGGCGCCGAAACGCGAAACGGCCCCCCGAACAAGGGGGGCCGCCGCAGAACGTCCCGAGAAGCGAAGGATCAGGCGCGCGCCGCCACCGCACGTGCCGGCAGCGCGCCTGCGGCCAGCGCCGGCAAGGTCTCGTCCAGCCGCACCCAGCGCCAGGCAGACTTGTCGGCGAACAGCGTCTTGAGCAGCCGCAGCGTCAAGGCATGACCGGCACGCCGGCCGGTGAAGCTGCCGGCGATCGGCCCGCCGGCGAGGTAGAGATCGCCGATCGAATCGAGAATCTTGTGGCGCACGAACTCGTTCTCGTAGCGCAACCCGCCCTCGTTCAGGATCCCCTTGCCGTCGATGATGATGGCGTTGTCGAGCGAGCCGCCGAGGCCCAGTCCGCGTGCCCGCAGCTGGTCGACCTCATGCAGGAAGCCGAAGGTCCGCGCGCGGCAAATCTCGCGCCGATAGCTGTCGGGATCGAGCGACAGCCGCCAGGACTGGCGGGCGATCAGCGGGCTGTCGAAATCGATCTCGAAGTCGATCTCGAGCAGGTTGGTCGCGCCCGGGCTCGCGGGCGCCAGCAGCGCTGCGCGGTGCGGCTCCACGACTTCGACCGTCTTCACGATCTTGAGCGCGCGGCGGCTTTCCGGCTGCTCCAGGGTGCCGGCGCATTCGATCAGGAACACGAAGGGCGCGGCGCTGCCGTCCATGATCGGCACCTCGGCGCCGTCGAGCTCGACCAGTACGTTGTCGATGCCGCAGCCGGCGAAGGCGGACAGCAGATGCTCGATGGTCGCGACCTTGATTCCGTCGGCGCCGACCAGCGTCGAGCAGAGCGGCGTCTCGATGGCGTTGTCCCAGGTTGCGGCAATTCGCGGTGCGCCGCGACGATCGCTACGGACGAAAACGATCCCGTGATCGGCCTCGGCCGGATGCAGCGTCATGGTGATGCGCGCACCGGAGTGAAGGCCGACACCGGAACAGTGGATGGCGTTCTTCAGAGTCCGCTGGTTGAGTCGCAGGCTGTCGTTCTTCAACAAAGACACTTCGAAAACTCGCTTTCTTCGACCGCTGTCCCTTGGACGAGCTCCGCTCGACAATCCTTCGTGCCGCGGACGCTGGCAGCAACGGAAGCTGCGCTAAGCGTCGATCTCTAACGGGAGCCCCCCACGACAGGATCGAACCGATTGAGCTATGGAGAACCTAGTCGTTCCCCGGGTCAGTTCTCAAATCACTCTTTGTTGCAGTATGTTACGAGATTATCCCCAGATCGCGGGCCGGCCTCGGACCGGGACCGGGGCCGCCCGGAACGGCGGGACGAGGGGGCCTCTCTCGCAAACCCCCTCGTCGCTCCGCCGTCAGGCGGCCCCGGGAACCGGATTCGGCCGTCCAGCCTGGGTGCCCTACCTGGTTGCCCTCATATCTAGTTGGCCACTCCCTAGTCGGCCCCCTGACTAGTTAGCCTGCCGGCGCAGGAAAGCCGGGATATCCAGCAGGTCCTCGTCCTCTCCCTTGGGCGTCGCCGGACGGGCCGCCGGCTCCAGGCCGGACAGGCGCGGCTGGCGGGCGGCCGGCGGGTTGGCGGCCGGGGCAGCGGCTGCTGCCGGCGGTGCTCCC
>JBOHKJ010000294.1:0-4345 GCA_050728975.1 Kiloniellales bacterium
GGCGACGCCGGCCACGACCGCTTCGACGATTCTCAAGGGATCGGCGTTGACCGCTTCGCCGAGCTGGCTTGCCGCATCGGCGATCCTGAAAGTGACGACGGTCAGGAGGGCCGCCGCCAGCGACACCAGCATATGCGAGCGCAGACCGGCCGGCTTGTTTCTCGCCTCGCGGTCGATGCCGATCACCATGGCGAGTAGCGCCGCCACGAGGAGTCGGACGACGGCCTGGGCGTTGCTCGCATTCAGGTCGGCAGCGAGCAGAGTTTTGAGCGTTTCCATCAGGAGAGACGGGGCTCCGAGGCGTTCGACGGTCCTGAATGCCGACTGCCAGAGGCCTCAGGACATTTCCCGCGCCCTGGCGACAAGGCCCGGGGCCGGCTCCGCTCGTGCCGAAAAGCGCTGTTCGGCTCGTGGCTTAGTGCCATGAGCGTCCGCTTAACGTTTAATTAATCAAATTCCGCAAAGCTTGGGTAACTAACGGGTCAGTGACGAGGGGTTCCGGTGCGGTGCACTTCGTTACATGCGCGACCCAATTCGAAACATGAGACCGGCGAGCCCGTTGCGGGCAGGGGGAGGTCCCGGATAGCGAGGTCTCAAAATGGTGTTGAACAAACCGATCGAAGACTTGCTCTTGGCGGCGAGCTTCGTGAAATCCGTGGAAACCGGAAATCACGGCGCCGATCTCGAGCTGAAGCTCCTAGCCGAACGGATCGATGCGATCGCCGGACAGCTCAGCCATGGCTCTCCGCGCGACGACAACGAGGCGCTCAGGCTGGTGCGTAAGGCCTGACTTTGACGACGGCACGGATCGTAGCGGGGGCTGCGGTCCGCCGTGCCCCGGTTCAAAGATCGGCAAAAAGTGGGAGGACGTGGGATTGGCCTATGCTGATCGTACCAACGAGAAGCTGCTGCGTGTAGCTGCCTGGCTGCTTCGCAACCGCTTGGAATGTGACGTCGAGGCGCCGGCGGAACTGGAGCCGATCGCCGAACGGCTAGAGCAACTCTCGGGTTATGTGGATGGAGGGTTCCTTTTCGCGCGCCGCCCGAGTCGAGCCGATCGAACGCCGGCCTAGAGCGAGATCGGATCGACTCGATCCGATTCGTCGTTCTTGCTGCGTTTCCGGCGCGCGCGATTTGTCGGAGAGGTTGAGTATCCCCTTTCCGGATCGTGCTCTGTGACCCGCTGACCGAGAAGCGGGCTTGCCGGCCAGGCGATCGAAACTAGACTAGGGCGCGTCCCCGAGGGCGAAGCCTCGCTTCGCCGACAAACGGGGCCACGTTGCCGCGCAGACGCTCATGCGGCCCTGTCCGGCATCCACGGGGGGAATCGCGCCCATGTCCAGGCTCGCCAAGTCTCGGTGCTTCCGTTGCCCCAAGCCCGCGCCACGGCGGCGCGACCGCACTGTCGTTGCGGCCTTCGCGACGATCCTGCTGGGATCGTGGCTCGTCGCCTGCGCCGCCAGCGGACCGGAGCCGGTTGCGGCGCCGTCGGGACAGACCCAGGCTGCGCCGGCAGGCCAGCCGCCGGGCGCGGTGACGCTGGAAGACGTTCAGCGCGAGCTGGAGTGGCGCAAGGACACCAAGAAAAAGCTCGACCAGACGCTGGAATAGCGTCCGTCAGGCGCGCCCTACAGTGGAGCGCGCCGGCCGCAGCCAGTCGATCTCAGGCGGCGACCGTGGCCTTGCTGCCCTCGTGCGGCCGCTGGGCCGTCCCGGCGATTTCGCCGACCAGGCCGATCAGCTGAGACCGACAGTCGCGCAGATTGGCGAGTTCGCGTCGGTCCTCGTTGTCGTAGATCTCGAAAGTGCCGATCTTGGAATCGATCAGACGCATAAGCGTTTTGATCGCCGCGTTGGACAGCATCGTCTCCTCCCATCGAAGCGCCCGCCGGCTCTGCCAGCCGGCTCACGACCCGATGATTTTCCACCGCCGCTGGTTAACGAGGGGTGAAACGGAGGAGGATTTCGCGCCTGGGAGAATGATCGCCGAGGACAAGGACTTAGCGTGCGGCACCTGGACCGCCCAGCGCCGGGACTACCAGCACCAGGGCCAAGGCGGCACAGGTCAGCAGCAGCGCCGCCAGCTCGCGCCAGCCGAGCGGCTCGTCCAGCAGTAGGCTACTGGAGAGAACGCCAACCACGGGAATCGCCAGTGTGCCGAGCGCGGCCACCACCGCCGGGAACAGCCCGACCAGACGGAACCAGGCCCAGTGACAGAAGACCATCGCCAGCAGCAGGATGTAGGCAATGGCCAGCAGCACCTCGCCTGTCAGCGGACCGTAGGTCGCGTCGCGCTCCAGGACGAGCGCGCCCAGCGTCACCGGCAGCGCGCCGGTCGCCAGCTGGTAGCCGGCGAGCGTGGCCGGGCCGACGCTCCAGCGATAGCGCTTCAGGAGCAGAGTGCCGATCCCCCAGGAGATCGCCGCGCCGACCATGAAGAGCGCGCCGAGAGGTGCCGCGCCGAGGCCGACCAATTCCGGTCCGATCAGCACACCGAGCCCGGCAAGGCCCAGCGTCAGGCCGGCGAGGCCGAAAGGGGTCAGGCGCTCGCCCAGCAGCGGCCCGGCGAAGAGCGCCGCCCAGAGCGGCATGGTGAAGGCGATGATCGCGGCGCGTCCCGCCGGAATCAGCGTCACGCCGTAGGCCGAGCAGAGATGCCAGCCGACCACGTTGAACAGCGTGCAGACCACCAGCGGCCGCAGCTCGCCGCGGGTGAGCCGCATCGGCCGCCGCAGCGCCGCCGCCAGAAGCAGCAGGCCACAGCCGCCGGCCAAAAGGCAGAGGCTGCGAAAGCTCCACACCGGGATGGCACCGAGCGCAATCTTCATGAACGGCCAGTTGAGGCCCCAGAAAAGCGACAGCGCCGCCAGCAGGGCTAGGCCGCTCTTCGGCAGGGGCTGAGGAGTCGCGCCGGCAGGGGCGCCGGCGGAGGGCGCGCTCACCGGCGCGCCGCCAGCAGGGCGAGAACCGCGCGCTTCTCCTCGGCGGACAGGATCGGCCACTCGCGAATCTCGTCGATGCTGCGTCGGCAGCCGAGGCAATAGCGGTTGTCGCTATCCATCTGACAGACCGAGATGCAGGGCGAGGGCACGCTGGTGTCGAATCGCGCCTGTCGCGCCTCGCGCCGCGCCGTACGGCGCGTCCGTCGCTCCTGATCGTCGATTCCGGTCACGATCGTCGCCGTCCCTCGGTTCCGCGGCGCCTTCTTGCCAGAGCGCCGCCGCCACGTCCACCGAACCGGCGTCCAGCGGCGTCGCCGCCATCGCCGAGTGTTGGCAGGAAAGGAAGGACACGCCTATCATCGCCTCGCCCTCGAGCAAGGCTAGGCTTGCCCGGCCGCGCTCTTCGTCCCTTTGCGGAGCCGCATGGCGTCTCGTCCCCGGTTTGCGGGCCTCACGCTTCACGCCGTACGCCTGGCAAGCGGGCTTACGCTCTTCGCCTATCTCGTCACCCACCTGGCCAACCATGCGCTGGGGCTGATCTCGCTCCCGGCGTTGGAAGCGGGCCGCGAGCTGTTCCTGACGCTCTGGCGCAACCCGCCTGGCACGCTGCTGCTTTATGGGGCGCTGCTCACCCATATCGGCTGCGCACTCACCGGGCTCTACCGCCGGCGGCGCTTGAAGCAGCCGTCGTGGCAGACGACGCAACTGATCTTCGGTCTTCTGATCCCGCCGCTGTTGCTCGAGCATATCCTGGGCACGCGCCTCGCCTTCGAGCTGCTGGAGACGCGAGACAGCTACACATACGTTCTGCTGGTCTATTTCCTGTTCGATCCCTGGGCGGGACTCCAACAGGCGAGCGTTCTCCTGATCGCCTGGACCCACGCCTGTCTCGGGCTCCATTTCTGGCTCCGACTCAAAGCTGGTTACGAGTGCCTGCTTCCCTATCTCTACGCGTCCGCGCTCGTCTTCCCGCTTCTTGCACTGACCGGCGTCTGGGTCGCGGGCCGCGACATCCTGCACCTGGCGGCGGACTCCGCCTGGCTGGAGCAGGCGCGCGCGACGATCGATTTCGCCGACCGCGAAGGACTGGCGCTGCTGTCGCTGCTGCAGAACGCGTTGCTCGCTTTGTTTTTCGCGCTGCTCGGCGGCGTGCTTGTTGCGCGCGTCCTGCGCCGCTGGTGGCAGCGCCGGCTCGGTCACATCGTTATCTCCTATCCCAACGGCCGCCGCGTCGAGATCCTGCAGGGGACGACGATTCTCGAAGCGAGCCGCGGCGCCGGCATTCCCCATGCGTCGGTCTGCGGCGGCCGCGGCCGCTGCTCGACCTGCCGGGTCCGGGTCGAGCGTGGCCTGGCGCGCCTGCCGCCGACGAGCGAGGCGGAGGCGCGCGTGCTGGTGCGTGT
>JBOHKJ010000295.1:0-8115 GCA_050728975.1 Kiloniellales bacterium
TTCATGGACTACGCCATGCCGCGCGCCGGCGACGTCACCTCCTTCGAGGTCGAAAGCAACCCGCATCCGACGCCGAAGAACAATCTCGGCGTCAAGGGCTGCGGGGAGGCGGGCTGCGTCGGCGCGCTGGCGACCGCCATGAACGCGATCATGGATGCGCTGGCGCCCGCCGGCGTGAAGCACCTCGATATGCCGGCCTCGCCCGAGCGCATCTGGCGGGCGCTCCAGGAAAGCGGCTTCAAACTTTGAAGGCGCTGCGCACCGTCTCGGGGAAAAGGTCTTCGGGCCGCAGCAGACGGTGGCAGACGCCCTGCTCGTGGGCGAACTTCAGGAAGGCCGCGAGAGTGACACGGTTGGCCTCGATCCCGTAAGGGAAGTAATCGCCGCCGAAGATCGCCTTCATGCGCTCGGCATAGTCGACGCCCCAGGGGATCGGGAAGCGCGAGGCGGTCATCTCGAAGGTGCGCGCGAGGCTGCGCCGCTTGGCTTCCTCGAACGCCTTGAGGAGGCTGGTCGCCGCCCAGGGGTTGGCCTCCAGCACCGCGTTCTTCACTGCGAGCACGTGCATGATCGGGAAGATCCCCGTCTTGCGATAGTGGGCCTCTTCGACTTTGGGATAGTCGGGAAAGAGCCGCACCACCCGCGGGTCGCCACGCTCGAAGGATGGCAGCGGATGGGCGGTCATGACCGCCGCTACGTCGCCCGCAAGCAGCAGGTCGTCGAGCGTGCGCTCCGGCAAGGGCGTCAGGGTCACGCCCTTGGGCAGGTCGAGCTTCACCTTCTCGGCGCGCCCACGGTCGGAGACGCCGGCCTGGACCCAGTCGACCTCCGCGAGCGGAATGCCCCAATCGTGGACGATGAGGCCGCGCGTATAGACCGCCGCCGTCTGCGCCCACTCCGGTATGCCGACCTTGCGGCCGCGCAGGTCCTCCGGCTTCTTCACAGGTCCGTCCTCGAGGACGAAGATCGAGGAGTGGCGGAACATGCGCGAGGGAAAGACCGGAATCGCCGAGAGCGTGTCGTCGCCCTGGGAGCGCAGCGAGCAGTACTTGGCCATCGACATCTCGGAGACGTCCCACTCGCGGTAGCGCGAGAAGCGGAAGAAGATCTCCTCTATCGAGAGCGTGAGGAAGTTGGCCTCGATGCCTTCCGCGGCGACGCCGCCGTTCGCGAAATCGCGCACGTGGTCGTAGTCGCTGATCGCGACGGTCAATGGTAGTTTCGACATGGTTTTCCTCTGCGCTCCGCTAGCCCGCCGCCGCCCATGCGCTCATCGTTGCCTTCCTCCCTATAACGCGAAACGGCGAGTCATCGCCGCCATGATCAGCAGGACCACGCCCAGCGCAAGGCCCAGCACGACGAAGGCGCCGGCGAGGCCGAAGAGATCGGCGGCGGCGCCCATGGTCACGGGAACGACCAGCGAGGCGAAGCGGTTGGCCGTGGTCCTAAGGCCGACGCTCAGCCCCTGCCGGGCCTCGCCGCTGGCATGGGAGAGGATGGTCAGGATCGGCGGAAAGGTGAGCCCGATTCCGATGCCGAAGAGGACGGCGAGCGCGGCGAGGCTCGAAAGCCCGGCGAAGAAGGGCGTTGCCGCGACGGCGAGCGTCGAGACGACGAGACCGCCGACCAGCGTCCAGCCCTGCGAGAGGACGCGCGCCATCGCGCCGTTCAGCAGCGCGGCCAGGGCCGCGACGATGGCGGCGAGCGCGATCAAGGCGCCGATCTCGGTTCCGCTGAAGGCGATCGATTCCAGATAGACGGTATAGAAGGAGCCCTGGATCGACAGCGTGCCGATGCGCGCGAAGGTGGCAATCACCACGAAGGCGACCGCCGGCACGGCAGCCAGGGCGAGCGCTGCACGATAGTCGGCGAGGCGCGGCACCAGCGCGCGCCAATCGGCCGACCGCGCCGTCGCCGCCGTCTCCTCGCCACGCGGCAGGAACAGGATGGCGAGCCACAGCGCCGCCGCCCAAAGGCCGATGGTGAGAAAGGCGCCCGGTCCCCCGCCGACATCCCAGGCGATACCGACCGCGAGCGGGCCGACGAAGGTTCCCGCCGTGCTGGAGAAGCTGAAGCGCCCGGCGTGGCGTGGATGCCCTCGCGTGAGCTGGCCGATCTGGGTCTGCGCGCCCACCCAGGCGAGGCCCTGGGCCAGGCCGAAGAGGAGCTGCAGCAGGACCAGGGCGGGCAGCCAGGGCAGCGCCGGATAGAGCGGCACCAGCAGCACGCAGCCTGCCGCCAGCCACAGCATGACGCGGCGTACCCCCAGGCGATCCATCACCACGCCGCCGTGGATCGACAGCAGCAGCGGCAGCACCGAGCGGGCGCCGACCGCGATCCCGATCAGGAACGGGGCCGCCTCGAGCTCGACCGCCCAGAGCGGCACCGCGAGCGACATCATCGGCACCAGCCCGAGGCTGAAGAAGCCGACGCCGTAGCAGGCGAGCTCGGTCGCCGGGCCGAGCTCCGGTCTTCCATGCGGCGCAGCGCGAAGGGCGATCATGAGTCTCAACCTGGGTCGGGCGGCTGTTGCAGGCGCGAGGACGCACAAGGGCGGCGAGCGGCCGTCCTCGCGCAGCCAACCCACGCGGCAAGCGCTGTTTTCGGCCAGATTCGGGTTCTAACCCCTTGCCGGGTAACGGAACAAAGCAGAGTCGCTACCGCCCGCGTAAGAATATTGTTTGGCTCCCGCGGGCAGCCTTCCTTGTTCGCCTGGGCCAGCGGTCTTAGTCTCGGTCACTGGCTGGACAGGGTCGGCAGCCATCCGACCGAAAGCAGGATCGATGGACGAAAAAGCGACCTCCGGAGCCAGCGAGGCGAACCTCGGCCACAACAGCGACGTGGCGAAGCCCGAGAAGGACGTCGTCTGGGAACGCTGGACCAAGAAGCGGACCTTCGTTCGCGCGCTCGAGGGCACCTACGGCGAGCTGGTGAAGGAGCTCTTCAATCAGCCGCGCGTCTATTCGTCGCGCGACTGGACGTGGAAGGGCGGCCCGCAGAACTTCGGCAAGAAAATCATCAACCCGCAGTCGGTCAAGGTGGCGCAGTCGATCGAGTGCCACATCGACGTCTATGCGCCCGGCGGCTACGGACAGAAGCACGGGCACATGAACAGCGCCGTGTTCTTCGTCTTGAAGGGCAAGGGCCACGACGTGCACGACGGCAAGCGTCACGACTGGGAGGCGGGCGATGCGCTGATCGTCGAGAACGCCTGCGTCCATCAGCATTTCAACGACGACCACGACAATGAGGGCATTGTGCTCGTCATGAAGGCCAAGCCGTTGTTCCTGTTCATGCACATGCTGTTCCAGAAGGTTGTGCAGTTCCCGCCCAAGGAGCCGGCCCCGGGCCAGGAATCCTTTGTCCCGCCGAGCGGACTGTAACGGCGAGCGGGGACAAGAAGAAGATGAGCGACAGCAGAAGCGAAGCCGAGCTGAAACGCATCCTCGAACCGCGGGAGCGCCAGCGCGCGCATGCGGGGGACACCTACGTCGACTTCTACCGCGCGGCGGTCGAGGCTTCCGCGGCCTTTCGCGAGGACTACGAAGCGCGGGTCAACGTCGTCAAGGCAGACAGCATGCCGTTCGAGCGCTCGCCCGACGGCCTCATCAAGCACATCGTCAACGAGAAGATGAACACCAAGGAGTGCTGCATCGACGTCTATATGCAGTTCCTCCCGCCGAATGCCGCGACCGGCAAGAGCCGGCATCTCTCCGAAGAGGTGGCCTATGTCGTCGAGGGGCGCGGATACGACCTTCACTGGGACGTGAAGTTCGACTGCGTCGACCGGTTCGAGTGGGAGTGGGAGGAGGCGCCGAAGCGCTTCGAGTGGGAAACGGGCGACTTCGTCTACATCCCGCCCTATTGCGCGCACAAGCGCTTCAACGCCGACCCGAAGCAGGAGGCCCGCGTCATCGTCGTCAACAGCCGTATCGTCAAGGCGATCGGCTTCGACTGGTTCGAGCAGCTCGAGAACGCGGAGGGCTTTTAGAGTAGGGCTTTCCGGGGGTTGTCGCCCCGCAGCCGCGCCCGGCCGAGCCGGGAGCGGCCCGCGATCCGAAGACCGAACAAGGCGCGGATCGATGCGTCACGGTGGTTCTGGGAGGAACGGCGCCATGTTCAGGATTCTCGCGGCTTCAGCGTTCGCTATACTGCTTTTCGCAGGACCGGGCGCTTTCGCGCAATCGGCGGAAGACTTCTTCAACGGCAAGACGATCACCTATATCGTCTCGACCAATCCGGGCGGCGGATACGACACCTACGGCCGCTTGGTCGCACGCTACATGGAGAAATATCTTCCGGTCGACAAGATCATCGTGAAGAACCTGCCCGGCGCCGGACACATCATCGGTGCCAACACCATCTATGCGGCCAAGCCCGACGGACTCACTTTCGGCACCTTCAACACCGGCCTGATCTACACTCAGATCCTCGGTCGCGATGGCGTGAAGTTCGATCTCCGCCAGATGAGCTGGATCGGCAAGGCGGCGAGCGACACTCGGGTGATCATGCTGGGCACAAACTCCGGCTTCAGCAGCTTCGAGGAGTTCCAGGCCTCCGCGACGCCTGTGAAGATGGGCGTCTCCGGGGTCGGCTCCGCAGCCTACAACGAGATGGCATTGATGAAGGAGGCGCTCGATCTCAACGTAGAGATGATACCCGGCTACGAGGGTCGCGAAGACGAGATGGCGATCCTGCGCGGCGAGGTGGCGGGGACGCTGGGCTCGCGCAGCTCCTTCGAGGGCTTCGTCGCCAACAAGCAGGGATTTTACGCCCTCGAGATTGGCGGCGCTCCGGGAAGCACAATCCGGCAGGCGCGCGCTTATGCCAAGGATGACAAGGCCAAGGCCATCGTCGCCCTGATCGAATCCCAAGGCTCGCTCGCGCGCTTTACGGCAGGACCGCCGGGAATTCCGGAAGATCGCCTCAAGCTCCTGCGCGATGCCTACCGTCAGGCGCTCGGCGATCCGGACTTGCTGGCCGAAGCCAAGAAGCTCGACATCCCGATCGACCCGGGCATCGGCGAGACGGTCGCGGTGCAGGTCAACGAAGCGCTCAATCAGTCGCCGGAAACCGTCGCCATCGTCTCGGCGGTGATGAACATCGAAGTGCCGACAGTGACCGTCAAGACTGAGTTGCTCGACGTTCAGGACGACGGCAAGAAGATCGTCTTCATGTCCGGTAGCGAACAGATCGAGTCGTCGGTCAGCGGCTCGCGCTCGAAGGTTAAGATCGGCGGCGAGGACGACAACCGCAAAAACCTCAAGGCGGGAATGGAATGTACCATCGAGTTCCAGCCCGGCGGCGAGAACGAGCCGAAAAGCGTCGACTGCGCCACCGGCGGATGATCGAGACGCGGGACGCCGGCCGGCGGGGAACCGGGCGGCACTCGACCGGATCGCGCCCGACCTGAATCGCGGGGGCAAATCCTCGAGGGGGATGGGATTTCGCCATGAGTCTTGACATCGTCTTGTCGTCCCTGCTCTCGGTGGTGGGATCGCCCTATCTGATGGGGCTGATCCTGCTCGCCGTTCCGATCGGGATGTTCTTCGGCGCGGTTCCGGGGCTGGGGGGCAAGCTGGCGATCGTGCTGCTGATTCCCTTCGTCTACGGCATGGAGTCGATCCCCGGCGCGGTCTTCCTGTTGGCTATGCACGCGGTCGTGCATACAGGCGGCTCGATACCGTCGATCCTGTTCGGCATTCCTGGAACCGGGCCCGACGCGGCCACCATCGTCGACGGCTATCCCATGGCGCAGCAGGGCAAGGCCGGCCGCGCGCTGGGGGCGATGCTGTGCGCATCGGGGGTCGGCGGCGTGATCGGCGCGATTTTCCTGGCGGCGATGCTGCCGGTGCTGAAACCGATCATCCTCTCCTTCAGCCCCGCCGAGTTCTTTCTGCTGGCTTTGCTTGGCATCACCTTCATTGCCACGCTCAGTGGCGGCAGCATCGTCAAGGGCCTGGCCATCGGCCTCTTCGGCCTCATGCTGGCCTTCGTCGGATCGGATCCTTACCTGGGCATACAGCGCTACACCTTCGGTCAGCTGTTCCTGTGGGATGGGGTCGATGTCATCACTGCAGTGCTGGCCCTCTTCGCCGTGCCGGAGATGCTGGCGCTGGGCGTCAAGGGCGGCTCGATCGCCGAAACCGGCAAGCAGGCGGCGAAATACAGCTTCGGCGACGTGGTGCAGGGGATGCTCGACGTCTTTCGCCATTGGTGGCTGACGATCCGGACCTCGATCATCGGCGCCTTCATCGGCATGATTCCGGGCCTGGGCGGCGACGCCGCCTCCTGGATCTGCTACGGCCACGCGGTTCAGTCCTCCAAGACGCCGGAGCGTTTCGGCAAGGGCGCGGTCGAGGGTGTCATCGCGCCGGAGACCGCGAACAACTCGAAGGAAGGCGGCTCGCTCCTGCCGACGCTGTTCTTCGGCGTCCCCGGCAGCTCAGGCATGGCGATCATGCTCGGCGCCTTCGTCATGCTCGGCATCCAGCCGGGCCCGCTGATGATCATCGACAAGCTGGACCTGGTCTGGGCGCTCATCTGGGCGCTCGTTCTGTCGAACGTGATCGCGGTCTTCGTATTCCTGCTCTTCGTCCCCTGGCTGGGGCTGATGGCCTACATGCGCGGCGGCCTGCTCATTCCCTTCGTCTTTCTTCTGACGATGCTTGGCGCCTATCTGAGCCAGGGCCAGTGGCAGAACATCGTAATCCTGATGGGGCTCGGGACGCTCGGCTATTTCCTCAAGCGCTATCGCTGGCCGCGGCCGCCCTTCGTGATCGGCCTGGTGCTGGGACCTATCGCCGAGGAGTCTTTGCACAAGGCGCTGGCGCTCTGGGGACCGGCGTTCCTGTTGCGCCCGCTCTCGATGGTCTTTATCGCGCTGATCGTGGCCAGCGTCGGTTTTTACATCTGGCGCACGCGCCGTAGCGACAATGCGGTGTTCTACGATGCTTAGCGGCAGGATTTTCGTCACCGGCGTGATGCTGGCGATCTTCGTCGCCATGGTCGGGATGGCCCTCACTTATCCGGCCGCAACGGGCCTGCTGCCCCTGGTCATTGGAATCCCGGCGGTCGCCTTGTGCCTGGCTCAGCTGACGATCGAGATCGCCGCCGCCCGTCGCGGCGAGGATGGCGACGGGACCGCCGCGGAGAGCGGCGCGCCCGGCGACAAAGCCGAGAAGGGTGAGAAGATTCGCCGTGAGCTCAGGCTCTTCGCGTGCCTGTTCGGATTCTTCGCCGTCGTCATGCTGTTTGGTTTCAACGTCGGCGTGCCGGTCCTGCTCTTCGCCTTTCTGCGCTTCAACGAGCGGGAGTCGCTGCTGCTCTCGCTGGGCGCCGCGCTCGCCGGCTTCGCGATCATGTACGGCGTCTTCTACGAGCTGATGGAGCTGCGGGTCTTCAACGGCTTCCTGTTGGACTCCTGGCTCGGCTGATCGACAGCGGAAATAGATTCGGGAGCCGCTGAAGTCGCTCGCTCTAGCGGTGGCGGGTGACGGTATCGACCAGCGCCAGGCGGCCCTTCTTTACTTCCGCAAGCGCGCGTCGAAGCGCCGGGCGGATATCCTTCGGGTCCTCGATCGGGCCTTCTCCCCAGCAGCCCATGGAGCGCGCGAGCGCGCCGAAATCCGGCGCCGGCCCGAAGAGGTCCATGCCGATGTGGGCCTTCTCTTCGTCGGTGTCGCGCAGCCGGGCCATACGGACCTGGTGCTCCCAGTCGTTGAAATAGGCGCGGTTGTTAAACATCACGACCAGCATCGGGATTTGATACTTGGCGGCGACCCAAAGCGAGCCGGCGTCGAACATCAGGTCGCCGTCGGGCTGCAGGTCGACCACCAGCCGCTTCGCGTCCCGGTGCGCGAGCGCCACGCCGAGCGAAATGCCGATCTGGGTCGCGGTGCCGAGCGACTTGCCCGGATGGCGATAGGGCTGGTCGAAGTTCCAGATTTGGCGCGCCCAATCGTCGAGCGTGCCAGCCGTGAGCACCCAGTCCTCGGAGTTGATTGCGTTCCACACTTCGGTCGCCAGACGCGGCAGCGTGATCGGGCTTGCATCCCAGTCGCGCTTCGCCTCGGCTTCCCATTCGGCATGGGCTTTGTTGCGCAGCTCCTCGAC
>JBOHKJ010000296.1:0-1790 GCA_050728975.1 Kiloniellales bacterium
CGACCGGCCGGCTGATGGAATGCAAGCAGCCGGAGGAGGCCTTTCGCCTGCAGTGGAGCCAGGCGGAGATTGCAGCCGCCCACTACCTGGAAGAGACGCGGCGCCTGCTCGACATCGCCGCGCGGATCAGCCACGCCAGCTGGGCACCGCTGCGGGAGCGCACCGAGGCATCCTTCAAGGACCTGAAGGAACTCAAAGGGGACAGGTAAGGCGCCGTCGCGCCGCTCGGCGTCTCAGCCGCCCGCCAGGGCGTAGACGCGGCAGTAGGTCGTTCCCTGGCCGATAAAGAGGTAGACGATCCCGAGGGTGCCGCGCCCGAGCGGATCGTAGAGCGCCGGCTGCCCGGCCACCGCGGCGCCGTAGACCTGGCCGTCTAGAATCGCGATCTGCTGTTGGTCCTGGCGTTGGCGGAACTCTCCGGCGCGGCAGGCGGCGCTGAGAGTCTGGTCGGCCTTGGCGCTCTGGTCGAGCGGCGCCTCGCGGCGGACCAGAACGCGGTCGCGCTTCTCCGGCTGCTGGGTCTTTTTGGCGAAGCCGCCGCGCGGCGCCATCAGCGGCGGCGTTCGCGGCGGTGTCGCGATATGGCTCGGATCGGTGGTGACCATCTCGGCCAGTGCCGGCGGTCCGCCCGCCGCCAGACTGAGCGCCAGCGGCAAGGCCAGCGCCAACCATGCCGGGCCGCCGGCACCCCCAGGCTTCCTCGCGATCTCGCCGAACATGCAGCGATCCTAGGCGCCGTGGGGTGAAGCGGCGGTTAAAGCGGCGGCGAGAGCCGGCCCCTGGAAGCCGATTCTGGCTGGCCTTTTGGCGGCCGGCGGGGCAAATCCTTGGGCTCCCGGCCCGCTCTCATGCCGTCAAGGACCGCCTGCCCCCATGAGCCCGACCACCGCCGCCCCGCCGGTCACCCGGCTTGCCGCCGGCCTCCCGGCTACCACCCCCTTCGTCGGCCCCGAGGCGATCGAGCGCCGCCTCGGCCGCCGCTTCGCGCTGCGGCTCGGCGCCAACGAAAGCGCCTTCGGCTGCGCGCCTGCGGTGCGTGCGGTGCTCGAAGCCGAGACGGCGCGGGTTTCCTGGTACTGCGATCCCGCGCATCACGAGTTGCGGGAGAAGCTCGCCGGCCTGCTCGGCGTCGCCCGCGCCAACATCGCCATCGGCGAGGGAATCGACGGCCTGCTCGGCCTGCTGGTGCGCAGCACGCTTGAGCCCGGCGAGCCGGTTGTGGTCTCGGCCGGCTCCTATCCGACCTTCGCCTATCACGTAAACGGCTACGGCGGGCGGCTGGTCGCGGTGCCCTATCGCGCCGAGGGCGCGAACGATCTCTCGGCGCTCGCCGCAGCCGCAACGCGCGAAGCGGCGAAGCTGGTCTATCTCGCCAATCCGGACAACCCGACCGGGAGCTTCCTGGGCGCCGCCGAGATCGCGCGCCTTCTCGACGCGCTGCCGGAAAACTGCCTGCTGGCGCTCGACGAGGCCTACGCCGAATTCGCGCCGCGCGCGGCGCTGCTGCCGCTGGACGCCGAGGACCCGCGCCTGCTGCGCTTCCGCACCTTCTCCAAGGCCCACGGGCTCGCCGGCCTGCGCATCGGCTACGTCGTCGCCGCGCCGGCGACCATCGCCGTCTTCGAGAAGCTGCGGCTCCACTTCGGGGTCGGCCGCCTGTCGCAGCTCGCCGCCGCCGCCGCGCTCGACGCCCACGCCTTCGCGGAACAGGTCGTAGCCGAGGTGGAGCGCGGGCGGCGCGACTACCAGGCGCTAGGCCAGCGGCTCGGGCTGCCGACGCTGCAGGGCCA
>JBOHKJ010000297.1:0-1551 GCA_050728975.1 Kiloniellales bacterium
GGAAGTAGACCACGAGGATGATGAAGATGCCGAAGATCAGTGGCCAGCGCGCCCAGTAGGTGGAGATGACGTCGCTCAGCCACGTGTAGACGGCGGCGCCGACAACCGGGCCGAGCGGGTGACCGGCGCCGCCCAGGATCGACATGAAGACGATGGTCGCCGACTGGTTCATGCTCGCGATGCTCGCCGGCACGAGCTGCCACTGCAGAGCGTAGAGCGCACCGGCGGCGCCCGTCATGGCGCCCGAGACCGTGAAGCAGAACAGCTTGTAGTGGCCGACCGGGTAGCCGACCGCCTCGAGGCGGTCCTGGTTCTCCTTGATCGCGCGCAGGGTCAGGCCGACAGGAGACCGGACGATGGCGTAGAAGACGCCGAACACAATCAGGAAGACGCTACAGGCGAAGACGTAGAAGATGACCGGCGACGCGAGGGAGATCTCCATCACCAGCAGATCGAGCGCCGGCCGGTCGAACCCGCTGAGCCCGCTCGGCCCACCCGTCACGTCGCGCCAGCTGAGCGCGATGAAGTACACCAGCTGCGCGACCGCGAGCGTCATGAGAATGAAGTAGACGTCGCGCAGCCGCGCCGTCAGCACGCCGGTGGCGAGCGCGCCGAGGGTCCCGGCGAGCGTGCCGGCGGCCAGCACCGGCAGGGCCGAAAGCCCGACATGCTTCAGCAGGTAGCCCGCGGTGTAGCCGCCAAGCGCGAGAAACGCCGCCTGCCCGAACGAAAGCATGCCGGCGTAGCCGAGCATGAGGTTGAAGGCCACCGCCGCGACGGCGAGGATGACGATGTCGATCGCGAGTGGCATCGGCAGGAGCACGGGCAGGGCGGCGAGGAAGACGACCAGGAACGCCGCGCCGGCGATCTCCGGCAGGGGGCGGGAGGAGAACCGCCGCGCCGCGCCCGCCGCGCGCTCCGCTTCCGAGCTTTCGAGCATGTCAGCGCGTCCCGAACAGACCCTTCGGCCGAACCAGGAGCACGCTCATCATCACCAGATAGACGACGAGCCAGGAGGCAAGCGGATGCAGGAGCGTCGCGAACTCCTGCAGGACCCCGATGAGCAGCCCGGCGAAGATCGCCCCGTAGAGGTTGCCGAGCCCGCCCACCACCACGACCACGAAGGAAAGCGCCAGGATGTCCATGCCGATGAACGGGTGGACACCCCGGACCGGCAAGCTCAGCACGCCGGCAAATGCCGTCAGCAGCGACCCGAAGGCGAAGCTCGCAGCGAACAGGATCCGGACGTCGACGCCGAGCAGCATCACCATCTCGCGGTTCTCGATCGCCGCCTTGATGAGCGCGCCGATCCGGGTGCGCTCGATGAACAGCCAGGCGGCGAGGATGACCACCGCGGCGGCCCCGAGCACGAACAGGCGGAACTTCGGGTAGTAGATGGTGCCGAGCTGTGCGGCACCGGCGAGCGCGGCCGGCGGCAGCGCGCTCTCGCCGGCCGCCCCCCAGATCATGATGATCACCTCCTGCAGGACGATCGCGAGCGCGAACAGCGCCAGCAGGATGAAGGTCTCGTCCTCGGGATCCGGCCCGTAG
>JBOHKJ010000298.1:0-4139 GCA_050728975.1 Kiloniellales bacterium
GGAGAGCGTGGCGGCGCGGGCGAGCGAAGGGGCCACACAGCCGCTGCTGCCGCCGGGAGTGCGCGAGGCCTTCCTGCCGGCCGACCTTGCGCTCGCTGCCGGGGCCGCGCTCGTCTATCGCCCGTACCTCTACGCCACCGCCGAGCTGCACTACCTCGACCGACGGCGCGACGTCGACCACTGGCGCCGCAGCCTTTGTCTCGCGCCGCTCGGCGAGAAGCCCGGCGCCAATCCCTGGGCCGAGAGCGACCCGATCGCGGGCGCGGCCCCGGAGCTCGACCATGAGCCGGCCGAAGCGGCGCGCTTCGCCGAGCTGCCGGCCGCCGCCACCCAGGCCAAGCGCTACGCGAGCTGGCAGAAGGCGCTCGCCAGCCACCTCCAGCGCGCGGCGAAACTCGAGCTGCTGCTCGCTCCCTCCCTGAAGGTCGCCTCGACAGCGGACGAGGACGAGGCAGCCTTCCGGGTGCGGCTGCGCGACTCAGCCCACGAGCATCGCGACCAGGAGCTGGAAAAGCTGCGCCGGCGCTACGCGCCGAAGCTGAAGCGGCTGGAGGAGCGGATCGAGACCGCGCAGGCGCGCCTGGAGCGCGAGGAATCGGAGTATTCGAACCAGAAGATGCAGGCCGCGATCTCGCTGGGAAGCACGGTGCTGGGTGCGCTGTTCGGCCGCAAGCTCGGCAGCGCTACCACGGTGGGGCGCGCCGGAACCACGTTGCGCGGAGCGAGCCGCGCGGCGCGCCAGCGCAGCGACGTGCAGCGCGCCAACGAGAAGATCGCCGACCTGCAGCAGGAGCTGGAGGCGCTGTCGGCCGAGTTCGAGGACGAGGCCGACAAAGTCCGCGAGACCATCGACGCCGAGAGCGTCGAGATCGAGCGCCTGGCGATCGCGCCGCGCAAGAGCGACACCACGCTCTCGGAAGTGCAGTTGCTGTGGGTGCCTTGGCAGGAGATGCCGTCCGGAGAGACCCGCCCCACCAGCGCGCTGCTGTAGCGCGCGCCATCGTCAGGAGTCTCGTGCATGACCGCCAGTCAGGCAGCCAAGGCCGAAGCGTTCCGCGCGCTCCACCAGCGCAACGGCGCCTTCGTCATCCCCAACCCCTGGGACGTGGGAACGGCGCGCATCCTCGCAAGCATGGGATTCGAGGCGCTCGCAACCACCAGCGCCGGCTTCGCCTTCTCGCTCGGCTTGCCCGAGGGCGTGGTGTCGCGCGACCAGACGCTGGCGCACTGCCGCGAGCTGGTCGCGGCGAGCGAGCTGCCGGTCTCCGCCGACCTCGAGAAGGGCTTCGGCGATTCGCCCGAGAGCGTGGCCGAAACGATCCGCGCCGCGGCCGCAACGGGTCTCGCCGGCTGTTCGATCGAGGACCACACCAACCGCCGCGACGATCCGATCTTCGACTTCACGCTCGCGGTCGAGCGGATCGCAGCGGCGGTGGAGGCGGCACGTGGCCTCTCCCACGATTTCGTGTTGACCGCGCGCTGCGAGAACTTCCTCTGGAACCGGCCCGATCTCGACGACACGATCGAGCGCCTGCAAGCCTTCGAGAAGGCCGGCGCCGACGTGCTCTATGCGCCGGGCCTGCGCGACCTCGAGACGATTCGCGCAGTCTGCGGCGCGGTCTCAAGGCCGGTCAACGTGGTGATGGGTCTGCCAGGCACCACCTTCGGCGTCGCCGAGCTGGCGGCGGCCGGCGTCAAGCGCATCAGCATCGGCTCGGCGCTCGCGCGTCTCGCCTACGGCGTCGTCGTCGAGGCGGCGCAGGAAATGATGGAGCGCGGGAGCTTCGGCTTCGCCGCGCAGGCGATCGGCTTCGCCGAGCTGGAGCGCATCTTCGCGCCCTTCGGCAAGCGCTAGCTTGCAGCGCGCAGCCGCGGGTCCCAGATGTGAAGAGACGCCGCTTCGCCGGAAGCGTAGAATTCCTGCAAGTGGCAGGTCGCGGGTTTCCGGCAAGGAGCAAGCCCATGGACACCATACGAAACCCCATCGAGTGGAGTGCCGATCACCTCAAACAGGCGAAGCAGGCGGTCGACGCGGCGGGCG
Source organism: Kiloniellales bacterium (assembly GCA_050728975.1). GTDB lineage: Bacteria > Pseudomonadota > Alphaproteobacteria > Kiloniellales > JBOHKJ01 > JBOHKJ01. The sequence goes on from JBOHKJ010000298.1 coordinate 2,042, forward strand.
GGTCGCTGCGCGGGACGGAGAGCCCCCGGGCGACGCTTCCGGCGGTGCGCCGGATCTCGGTCGCCGACCTCAAGGACGTATTGCGCAAGGGGCTCGAGGACTTCGGCGCCTATCGAACCGACGTGGTCTTTCTCTGCCTCGTCTATCCGGTGATCGGCCTGGTCCTGGCGCGCGCTGCCTTCCACTACGACTTCCTGCCGCTGCTGTTCCCGATCGCCTCGGGCTTCGCACTGATCGGCCCGGTTGCGGCGATCGGGCTCTACGAAATGAGCCGGCGGCGCGAGCGCGGCGAAACGTCGAGCTGGGCTCACGCCTTCGGCATGGTCGGCGCACCGGCCTTCGGCGCGATCCTGGTGCTGGGCCTGCTGCTGCTGGCGATCTTCCTGCTGTGGCTGGCGGCCGCCCAGGCGATCTACTGGGCGACGCTGGGGCCCGAAGCCCCGGCTTCGATCGAGAGCTTCCTCCGCGACGTGCTCACGACAGGCGCGGGCTGGACGATGATCGCGCTCGGCGTCGGCGTCGGCTTTCTCTTCGCGCTCGCGGTGCTGGCGATCAGCGTCGTGTCCTTTCCGCTACTGCTCGACCGCGACGTAGGACTCGGCGCGGCGATCGGGACCTCGGTCCGCGCCGTGATCGCGAATCCCGGCCCCATGGCGGTCTGGGGCTCGATCGTCGCCGGCGGCCTAGTGCTGGGATCGATCCCGCTGTTCCTCGGCCTCATCGTCGTCATGCCGGTGCTGGGGCACGCCACCTGGCACCTCTACCGCAAGGTGGTGCCGCGCTGAACGGCTTTCTCAGTCCTGGAGCATGGCCAGCCGGCGCTCGAGAAAGCGCCGCTCCGGCTCCTGGCGCGTCAGCGCGAGCGCTCGCTCGTAGGAGGCGCGCGCCTCCGCGGCTCTTCCCAGCCGCCGACAAAGGTCGGCGCGGGCCGAGTGCGCCAGGTGGTAGTCCGCGAGATCGCCGCGCGCGAGGATCGCATCGATGAGGGCGAGCCCCGCCGCCGGGCCGTCGCGCATCGCCACCGCAGCCGCGCGGTTGAGCGCGATCACCGGCGAGGGGTCCGCGCGCGCCAGCACGTCGTAAAGCCCGACGATCTGTGCCCAATCGGTCGCCGCGGCGGTGGATGCCTCGGCGTGAACCGCGGCGACCGCCGCCTGTAGCGTGTAGGGGCCGATCCGGCGCGAGGCCAGCGCCCGCTCCACCAGCGCCAGGCCTTCGGCGATGTGAGCGCGGTTCCAGAGTGCGCGGTCCTGTTCGTCCAGCAGAATCAACTCGCCGGTCGGCGAGCTGCGCGCGGCGCGGCGCGACTCCTGCAGCAGCATCAGCGCCAGCAGGCCCACCGCCTCGGGCTCCGGCAGCAGCTCGATCAGCAATCGCCCGAGGCGGATCGCCTCGCCCGAGAGATCGTGACGCGTCAACGAAGCGCCTGACGAAGCCGAGTAGCCCTCGTTGAACAGCAGATAGACCACCTGCAGCACGGCATCCAGTCGGTCCGGCAGCTCGGTCCGCGACGGCACCTGATAGGGAATGCGGGCATCGCGGATCTTCGCCTTGGCGCGCACGATGCGCTGCGCCACGGTGGGTGCGGCGGTGAGGAAGGCGTGCGCGATCTCCTCGGTGGTGAGGCCGCAGACCTCGCGCAGCGTCAATGCGAGCTGGGCGTCCGGCCGCAGGGCCGGGTGGCAGCAGGTGAAGATCAGCCGCAGCCGGTCGTCCTCGAGGCCTTCGTCGTCCCGCTCGGCGGCCTCGGCAGCCTCCGCGGTGTGAGCCTCTATGCGCTGGGCGAGCTCGGCCTGCGAGGCATCGAAGCGGGCGCGCCGGCGCAGCCGGTCGATGGCCTTGAAGCGGCCGGCCGAAATCAGCCAGGCCCGCGGATTGGCCGGCTTGCCGTCGTGCGGCCACTGCTCGGCCGCGGCCATGAAGGCGTCGTGCAGCGCCTCCTCGGCGAGCTCGAAATCTCCCAGCAGACGGATCAGGGTGGCGAGCACGCGGCGCGACTCCGAGCGGTAGACGGACTCGACCGCCCCCTGTTGCCGCTCGACCTCCGCATCCCTCATCCGTGGCGCGCCCTCGGCTCCTGCTGCCTGATCTCCCGCAC
>JBOHKJ010000299.1:0-3279 GCA_050728975.1 Kiloniellales bacterium
GGGGAAGGACGGGAAGCCGATGGAATGCTTCGGCGCAGTATTTCCCTCTCCTCCCAATTGGGCGGAGAGGGCGGCGAGCGCGTCCTTGCGCGAGCCGGGTGAGGTGGGACTCGTCGATACTGTCGACGATCACGCAACATCGGACGCGGCGTTGCGCGTCGGCCTGCGCGCGACGCTGCGCTGCGCCAGCGCCGAAAACCTGCTGCGGTACTCCACCGGCGTCATGCCGGTATGGCGCTTGAAGAGGCCGCGGAAGAAGGTGACGTCCTTGTATCCGACCGCTTCGCTGACGCCCTGGACCGAGCGTGCGCCTTGCTCCAGCAGCTCCTTGGCGACCGCCACCCGCTGCGCCTGCAGGTAGTGGCGCGGAAGCCGCCCGGTCGCGGCCTTGAAACGCCGGATGAAGTTGCGCGGGCTCATGTGGGCCCGCCCGGCCAGGCCTTCGATGGAAAGCTCGCTCGCATAGTGCCGCTCGATGTAGAGCTCAATCAGGCGAATCTTGCCGTCGGAATGCGGGCGGGAGAGAGGCAGCACCGCATAGCCCGACTGGTGGCTGCGCGGCATGTCGACCAGCAGCGCCTTGGCGCACTTCAAGGCGACCTCGTGGCCGCAGAGTTTTTCGACCAGGTAGAGGCTGAGGTCGATGGCGGCGTAGACACCGCCGCTGCACAGCAGCCGCTCGTCCTCGGTGATGAACAGCTCCGGCTGCCAGTCGACCTTGGGATAGCGCTGGCGGAAGCGCTCGGCCATCGCCCAGTGGGTGGTCGCCTTGCGGCCGTCCAGCAGCCCGGCCTCGGCGAGATAGGCGGCACCGGTGCAGATTCCGGCGACGACCGCGCCCTTGGCATGCCAGTCGCGCAGCCATGGAAACAGCGCACGGTGCCGCGCGAGCTGCAGCTCCAGGTCCTGGCCCGACGCGGGAATCACGACGATGTCGGTCCGCTCGATCGCCCGGATCGAGCACTGCGGCGTCAAGCCCACGGCGTAGGGACAGGTCACGCCCGTGCCGTCGATCGAGGCCACGGTCACGCGAAATCGCGGCTCGGGCGTCTCGCCCTTCAGCGCGTTCCACAGCAGGCCCGCCGAATGAAAGACCTCGATCGGCCCCAGCGCCGTCGAGCCGTAGGTTGCGTCGGTCAGCACGACCGTCACCTCGAGCGGTGGCGGCTCCGGCGGTTGTCGCAAGCTGGGCATCGGCATCCTCCTTCGGGAGACCCGATTTCCCGCTCGACGCGCTACGGCGCTACGGCTCGACGAGCTCCCTGGGGCGTCACGACTTGGCGGTCACCGGATCGATGATGCTGCGAACCTCGGTGATCTTGGTGGCCGGGAAGCCGCTGAGACGAGCGTGCTCCTGGACCGCCTCCTCGCTCTCGGCGAAGTAGACGCAGAAGGTCTTGTTGTCGGCGACGAAGGACTGCACCCACTGGGCCTTGCCGTTGAGCTTGGCGAGCGCCGCGTTCGAGGTCGCCGCGGCGCCGCTCAATTCCTTGTCGTTCATCTTGCCGATGCCGGGAAGGTCGCGTTCGATCACATAGCGTTTCATGGCTCTCGCTCCTCGTTAGACGTGATGGCCAAAAGATAGGCCTTGCCGGGCCGCACCGGCAGCTGACGGGAATGACGTTGAGCGGGGACGATAGTGACAGAATTGAGCGCGGGGGCAACCGGCGCCTCTGGAGACGCCGTCAGGAACAGAGAAGGGTATTAAACGCGGACGGTCCGCATTCTAGCTTGCGGTGTACCGCATCACCTTCTGCGTTACGGCTCCGGGGTGGGCCCAATCGCCGAGATAGGTCGGGCTCCAGCCGTTCTGCCTGCCCATCTCCTCCATCTCCGAGCGCGTATAGTAGAACGAATAGTGGGCGTGCGACTTGCTGTAGTTCACCCGCTTTTTGTCGGCCTCGAAGTAGGTCGCGAAAAACTTGCAGTCAACCTGCGCCTTCTCCCTCAGGTTACCCAGGCACAGGCGTATGTGATCCGCGGTCAGATGCGAGAATACGGAGCCTGCAAAAGCGTAGGTGGCGTCTTTGCCGATTTTATGAAACTCGAAACTGTCCGATACGACCAGCTCAGGCTTCTTGTCCTCCATAAGCCCGGCATCCAGCTCGCGCTCGATACCGGCCCTTAGCAACTCCGCTTCCTTCTCCATGCCGAGATAGTTCCCGGCCTCGAGAAAAGGTATGAAACGAACCCCGCCCCGCAGCGACCCGCAGCCGATGTCAAACAGCACGTCGGACGGCGTGAGGCCCTGCGACCGCATGAAATCGAACTGATACTGGCCGTGCTTTTGCCAATCGCCACCGACACACGATCGATGACCGTAGCAGGCGACTCCTTGAACGCCGTCAGGCTTCACAAAGAGGCCGCGTTCGCGGGCAACCACCGTCAGCCGGTGCACCAGCGGATGACGTCGAACGGCTATTCTCACAGCATTCTTCGAAAGTCTCATCGGCACAAACTCGTAGGGACGAGGTTAAGCGGGCAAGGGTCCGGCGCTCGACCCGATGCCGCAGGTTACATGCGCGAGCCGCGCAGTTGTTGGGGCAAAAAGCGGGCCCGGCCGGTCAGGCGAGCTCGACCGCCAGGCTACTCCGCGGCGCTTCTCGCGCGCATGACGCTGCGCCCGAAGATCTCTTCGAAGGCGCTCTCGAGCGCGCTGTCGACTTCGGGCAGCGAGGCCGCGATGCCGAGCGCGGCGAGCGACGTGACGCCGTGGCCCTCGATGCCGCACGGCACGATGCCGGCGAAGTGCTCCAGCTCCGGGGCGACGTTGAGCGCGACGCCGTGATAGCTGACCCAGCGGCGCACACGCACGCCGATCGCCGCGATCTTCGCTTCCCTGCCGCCATGCAATACCCAGATGCCGACCCGGCCTTGCCGCCGCTCGCCCTTGACGTCGAAGCGTGCCAGCGTCGCGATCAGCCAGGCCTCGAGGTCGCGCACGTAGCGCCCGACGTCGCGCCCGCGCTCCTTGAGATCGAGCATCGCGTAGGCCACCCGCTGGCCCGGCCCGTGATAGGTGTATTGTCCGCCGCGCCCGGTTCGGAACACCGGAAAGCGCTCCGGCGCCAGCAGGTCCGTAAGCTTGGCGCTGGTGCCCGCCGTGTAGAGCGGCGGATGCTCCAGCAGCCACACGGCTTCCGGCGCGCTGCCGGCAGCGATCGCCGCGACCCGCGCTTCCATGAAGGCGACCGCCTCGGGATAGGCGACCGGCGCCTCGGAGATCAGCCAGTCCAGTGGCTGCTTCTCGCTCATTTCACCTCGATAGCTGGCTCACTT
>JBOHKJ010000300.1:0-3147 GCA_050728975.1 Kiloniellales bacterium
CTCCTCCACATTGGGGAGGAGAGGGTGGCGAGCGCCTCCTTGCGCGACCCGAGTGAGGTGGGACGCTTCGCCCGACAGGCGTCTCTACTTCATTCACACCTACCGCATAAACCGCCGTCGGCGCGGATGGTCTGTGCGATGCAGGGAGCAACGGACGAAAGCAGCCGTGCGCCGTTCCGCCTCGCGCCGTCACTTCGGCCGCGGCTCGCGCAGGCGCGCATCCGGCTGCTCGATCTCGCCGCGCCGGAGCAGCCGCACCGCCCCGACGAGCGAGCGCGCGGCGTTCCGCACCTCCTCCTGAAAGTCGAGATCGCGGTCGAGATCGTCGTGGCTGGTGGCATAGGGCCGGTAGTAGCCGACGTACCGGTCGAGCAGCGCCTTGTGCCCCGCCGGAATGAGGCCGATGTCGCTCAGCCAGTCGGCGAGCATGCGGCGCAGGTTCTCGGCGCCCGCATCGTCGCCGTGCACGACGACCGAAAAGACCCGCCCGGCGAGGTGGCGCGGATAGGGCCAGCCGGCGAGCTCCAGCGCCTTGGCGCGCTTGGGGTCCTTGCCGTGCGTCGAGGTCGGGTCCGGGTTGCCGCCGTCGGCGCAGACCAGACGGTCGATCATCAGCTTGAGCGTGCTGGGGGCCTGATACCAGTTCACCGGACAGAGGATCATCACGCCGTGCGCCGCCACCCACTTCGGGTAGATCTCGGCCATCCAGTCGTTGACCTGCCCGAGCGCGTGGTTGGGATAACAGGAGCAGGGCCAGTGACAAAGCGGCATCGCCGTCGAGACGCAGGCCTTGCAGGGATGAATCCTGCGGCCGTATTCGGAGGTGAGCCGGCTCAAGTCGAGGAAGTCGACCTCGATGCCGCGCTTGCTGCGGAACAGCTCGCGCGCGATCGTCGCCAGCCGGAAGGTCTTCGATATCTCGCCGGGGCAGCTCTGGTCGGTGCGCGAGGATCCGTTGATCAGCAGGATGCGCGACGGCGATTTCGGGTCCTTCTGCCGTCGCTCGGCTTTCGCGATCGCGCGCCGGGTTTCGAGCCACTCGACCGGCAGCGCGTAGTCCGGATCGGCGAAGCCGCGACCGGCCCGGCGCGTCCGCGGGCTCTTCCGGTATTGGTCGTAGGCTTCCCAGGCCGTGCCGACGACCTTTTCGATCTCGGCCTCCACGCCGCCGTACGCGGGATCGTAGAACTGCTCGCGGAATCGCCTGGCGAACTCCTGCCTGGTGAGCTGAACGCTCGGCATGCCCTTGCGGACGTCGATCCTAACCATGGACTCGCTCCCACGAATTGAACCGGACGGCGCGATCGCCACCGCGCCAATTCACGGACCCGCTCCAGGCATGGACAGCCGGCGAACGGCCATCGAGCGCTGGCGGCTCCGAGAGATCGTATCGCGCTCTACACCGACCGCGTAATCCCGCCGTCGACGCGCAGATTCTGCCCGGTGATGTAGGCGGCGGCCGGCGACAGCAGGAAGGCGACGGTGCCGGCGATCTCCGCCGTCGTGCCGTAGCGGCCGAGCGGAATGCGCTTTTTGAATTCGGCTTTCTCGGGCAGCGAGTCGACAAAGCCGGGCAGCAGGTTGTTCATGCGGATGTTGGCGGCCGCGTAGCGGTCGGCGTAGAGCTTGGCGAAGGCGGCAAGCCCGGCGCGAAAGACGCCGCTGGTGGGAAAGGCGGCTTCCGGCTCGAAGGCGGCGTAGGTCGAGATGTTGACGATGACGCCGCCGCCGGCCTTCTCCAGCGCCGGCGTGGCGAGGCGCGCGATGCGCACGACGTTCAGCAGATAGGTCTCCATGCCCCGCGCCCAGTCGGCGTCGGAGATCGCCAGCAGATCGCCCTTGGGCCCGTGGCCGGCCGAGTTCGCCACCGCGTCGAGGCGGCCGTAGTGCGACAGCGTGGCCGCGACCAGGCGCTCGAGATCGGCGGGAACCAGGTTCGAGCCGGTGACGCCGATGCCGCCCAAGCTCCTCGCCAGCGCCTCGCCCTTGCCGGAAGAGGAGAGGATCGCGATGCGCCATCCCTCGCCCGCCAGCGTGCGGGCGATCGCGGCACCCATGCCGCTGCCGCCCGCGGTGACGATCGCCACCTTGCCGGCCTTGCCGCCCTTGTCGTCCTTATGCTCGGCCATCGCTCTCCTCCGTTCGCTTTCGTGCCGGCTAGGAGCATAGCGGCGGCGCGCGGCGGGAGTCGCCCCGTTCCGGCTTTCCTGCTATAGGGCGGAGAGCGAACGCTGCCGCCGCGCGCAGCCGGACGTCGAGGGACGCACCCCATGCCACGCCTTCGCCTTTTGCCAGGCTTTATTGCCGGCCTGATCGTCACGATCGTCGCCGGCGCCGCGCTGGCGCAAGGCGCGTCCGGCCGCTGGTGGCAGGACGCGAACAGCGGCTGCGAGATCTGGAACGCGGCGCCGCAGGAGGACGACGAGGTGCGCTGGAGCGGCGGCTGCGCCACCGGACGGGCCGAGGGCAAGGGCCTGCTGGTGTGGCGCTACCGCCAGGGCGAGACCTGGGTCGTCGACCGCTACGAAGGCGAGATGGCGGACGGCAAGAAGAACGGCCAGGGCAAGCTGACCAACGCGAGCGGCTACAGCTACGAGGGAACCTGGAAGAACGGCGCGCTGAACGGCCAGGGGATCGTCGTCAAGCCGAACGGCGAGCGCTACGAAGGCGAGTTCGAGGACAACCTGCCGGAGGGCCGCGGCAAGCTGCAGCTCACCAACGGCGCGGTCTACGAGGGCGATTTCAAGAGCGGACTGCAGGACGGCGTGGGCAGGCTGCAGCTTCCCAACGGCATCGTCTACGAAGGTGGCTGGCAGGCCGGCGCGAAGCACGGCAAAGGCATCTGCCGCTCCAAGAATGGCGAGGACCTCCCCTGCTGCTGGGAAGGAGACCGCGCGGTCGAGTGCTGAGGCGCGGGCCGCTGCACCCACCGACGAGCCGGGGCGCGTTGCCGGCGCACTCGGTTCCCTCGCGGTGACTTCGGGGGTCCGGCGGTGCCTCCTTGGGCCGGGCGGCGCGAACTTCCATACTAGAGCGCTATCCGTTCGGATCGAATCGGCGCTGCGCTCCTCATCCTTCGACAGGCTCAGGATGAGGAGCGAAGTGGAAGCCCTCATGCTGAGCTTGTCGAAGCATGAGCTTGTCGAA
>JBOHKJ010000301.1:0-1566 GCA_050728975.1 Kiloniellales bacterium
GTGATGGTGTGCTCTCCCGGCGACGCATTCGCCCAGTCCAAAGACCACACCTTCCATGCGAACTCGGCTTCCTCCTTGCGATCGATGGTCGCCGGCGACAATGGGCCTCCGTCGATCCGCACCTCCACCCCGGCGATCGGAGCGCCCCAAGCCGCGCCGACGATCTGGTATTGGCCGTTGCTTCGGGTAACCTTGGCCGGTACCGACTTGAGCAAGGCACGTCCGACGGAGCTCTCGATCCAAGCCGTCTCCCCATCGAGCCGCTCTTCCCGAACGGTCACATAGTCTCGCGCCATGAAGCGACCCATGAAGCGACTGTCGCGCACCTCTATGCGCTTCAGCCATTTGACGTTGGCAATCCCGTACCAGCCCGGGGCAATCAATCGCAGAGGAAACCCGTTGGGCTGCGGTAGAGGCGCCCCGTTCATCTCGTAGCAGAGCAGGTTGTCGGGGCTCATCGCGTCGGCGAGCGACATGCTGCGGGCGAAATGCTGCGGCATCTTGATCTCGCGCACCTCCTCCTCGCCGGCATCGCTGCCGAAGAAGATCACTTCCCTGCCGTCCTCCAGCACCTGCGCTTCCTCGAGGATGGCGGCAAGCGGCGTGCCCGCCCATCTGGCGGTCCCGATGCCGCCAATGAACCAGGGAAAGCCGTGGTTGCCGGAGCATTCCAGCGTGAACACGACCTCGCTCCGCGGCCGGGCGGTGAGCTCGCTCAGGGTCAAGGTCATGGGCCGCCTGACCAGGCCGCCGATTTCCAGCGTCCAGGTCTCTTGGTCGACGACCGGCCAGTCGTAGTGGTTGACGGCGAAGAACTCATCGTTCGGCGTCACCCAGGAATCCAGGTCTTCCCAGCGCAGGAGATTGCGGACCGCGTCAGGCGCGGGGTTGTCGGGCGGCTGATCCAGTCAGGGGACGACTTCCTCGCCCTTCCGGCTTGGGAACGCCTGGGCAAGAAACGGGGCATGAAGAAGCGTCAGCCCGGCGAACGCCGCGCCACCTTGGACCACGAAATCCCTGCGTGAAGTATTTTCAGTATCCATTGCGCGCGCTTCCTTTCCTTCTGGGCAGGAACAGGCTTGGCCGGCCAGTCCTGAGCGATGAAATACGCTGCGTCGCTGTCTAATTCAGGCCACGTCGTGCTGCGTAAATCGCAGGCTACGCTCCTGGCGCAGGTCGCGCATCAAATTTTGTGCTTATCGTCGGCCGCGCAGCGTTTGGGTTCGACACGAGGGGTTCTGTCCTTCTGCACGGCCTACTCGTCGACCGCGGTCTCCGGTCCGGTGTACCAGCGGGGATAATGCTCGCGTACGATCTCGCCGTCGCGCGCCAGGGCATGGCAGCTGTTCAGGTGCGGCGGCGGTCGATCGGTCTCCAGCATCGGCTCGTGCCGCGCCCGCCAGACGTGAATCGTCTGGTATGCGGTGGTGGCGATCGGCCCGAGCAGCTCGACCAGATGGGTGCAGCCCTGGACGCCGCCGAGGCGCACGTGGACCGCCTTTCGCCAGCCGGGCCCGACGCGCAGGCCCTCGAGCTTGGCGAACGCCGGCGTGATCGCCCCGCACA
>JBOHKJ010000302.1:0-2837 GCA_050728975.1 Kiloniellales bacterium
TCATTCCGTCGAGCGGCGAGGAGATTCCGGCGCTTGGCATGGGCACCTGGATCACCTTCAACGTCGGCAGCGATCCGGAGCTGCGCGCTGAGCGCGCCGAGGTGCTGCGCACCTTCTTCGCGCGCGGCGGCGCCATGATCGATTCCTCGCCGATGTACGGCTCCTCGGAGGAGGTCGTCGGCGCCTGCCTGGAGCGCCTCGACAACGCCGGGGCGCTGTTCTCCGCCACCAAGGTCTGGACCCCGCTGCTGGCGGCGCTCGGCAAGCGGCAGATGGAGAATTCGCGCGATCTCTGGGGCGTCGCGCGCTTCGACCTGATGCAGGTCCACAACCTGGTCGACTGGGAGACCCACCTCGCCACGCTGGAGGCCCACAAGGCCGAGGGCCGCATCCGCTATCTCGGCGTCACCACCTCGCACGGGCGGCGGCACGGCGAGCTCGAGAAATTGATGCGCGAGCGGCCGCTCGATTTCGTGCAGCTCACCTACAACGTTCTCGACCGCGAGGCCGAGGCGCGCCTGCTGCCGCTCGCCGCCGAGCGCGGACAGGCGGTGATCGTCAACCGGCCGTTCCGCCAGAACGGTCTCTTCCGTCATGTCGAAGGCCATCCGCTGCCCGGCTGGGCGGCCGAGATCGGCTGCGCCAACTGGGCGCAGCTCTTCCTCAAGCTCATCCTCGCCCACCCGGCGGTCACCTGCGCCATTCCGGCGACCTCGCGGGTCGATCACATGGAGGAGAACATGGGCGCGCTCCTGGGCCCGCTGCCGGATGCGGACTTGCGCGAGCGGACGATCCGCCACGTCGAGAGTCTCTAGGCGGGAACGGCAGCCGGCCCGGCGAGCGTAACGAACCGATGCTGCCTTTCTCGGAAGACGCCTTCTTCGCCCTCTTCGAGAGCTACAACCGCGCCATCTGGCCGGCGCAGCCGCTCGCCTCTCTGCTCGGCCTGGTCGCTCTGCTGCCGCTCTTCGGGCCGGTTCGCGGCGGCGACCGGGCGCTCGCCGCGCTGCTGGCGCTCGCCTGGGCGTGGAACGGGATTGCCTATCACCTGCTGCATTTCGCCACGCTCAGCTTCATGGCGCCGCTGTTCGGCGCGCTCTTCCTGCTCCAGGCGCTGCTCTTCGCCTGGAGCGGCGCGATCCGCGGCAGGCTCGAATTTCGATTCCGTCCCGATCTCTGCGGCTGGAGCGGCCTCGCGCTCGCGGTCTTCGCGCTTGCCGTCTATCCGCTGCTCGGCTGGCTCGCCGGCCACGGCTGGCCGCGCGCGGCGCTGTTCGGCGTCGCGCCCTCTCCCACGACGCTCTTCACCTTCGGCCTGCTGCTGACGCTCCAGGGCCGCGTGCCGCTGCATCTCCTTGCCATCCCGCTGCTCTGGTCGCTGATCGGCGGCGCGTCGGCGTTCCTGCTGGGCGTTCCGGAGGATATAGTCCTGCCGGTGGCGGGGCTGGGCAGCCTTCTTCTGGCTCTCCTGAAGGCCGGGCGCGCGCGCCCGGTCGTAACCCCATCGCGCTAAAGAAAGGCTCCCCATGACGTCGGAACAGCTCACCATCCGCGGGGTAAAAGCGCGCGCCGTCGTGGCGCCGCTGGAGCGCTCGATTCGAACCGCGGTCGGCGAGATCCCCTCCGCGCCGCTGGTGCTGATCGACGTGACGACGGAGGAGGGCGTCACCGGCCGCGCCTATCTCTTCGGCTATACGCCGGTGACGCTCCGCCCGCTGGTCGCGCTCATCGGCAATCTCGAAGCGCTGCTGCTCGGCAAGCGCGTGGCGCCGGTCGAGCGGATGCGCGACTTCGAGCGCGCCTTCCGGCTGCTCGGCCGCCAGGGGCTGCTCGGGATGGCGCTGTCCGGGATCGACATGGCCTTGTGGGACCTGCTGGGCCGCGCCCGCAATCTGCCGGTGGTGGCGCTGCTGGGCGGCGAGGCGCAGGCGATTCCCGCCTACGACAGCTACGGCATCGTCGACGCGCGCGCCGACCGCGCCGCCATCGAGCGCTCGCTCGCGCGCGGCTTCCGGGCGATCAAGATCAAGATCGGCGACGGCGACCTCGAGAGCGATCTTGCGACCGTCGCCGCGGTCCGCAAGATTATCGGCGACTCGCTGCGCCTGATGGTCGACTACAACCAGTCGCTCACCGTGCCCGAGGCGGTGCGGCGGCTGCAGCGGCTCGCCGACTACGATCTGCAATGGGTGGAGGAGCCGGTGCCGGCCGAGGACCTGGCCGGCCATGCGGCGGTGCGGGCAGCGAGCCTGCTGCCGATCCAGACCGGCGAGAACTGGTGGTTCCCCCAGGACATGGCGCGCGCGATCGCCGCGCAGGCCTCCGATCTCGCCATGCTCGACGTCATGAAGATCGGCGGCGTCACCGGCTGGCTGCGCGCGGCCGGGCAGGCCGAGGCCGCCTCGCTGCCGGTCTCGAGCCACCTCTTCGTCGAGGCGAGCGCGCAGCTTCTCGCCGTGACCCCGACCTGCCACTGGCTGGAGTATCTCGACGTCGCCGGTGCGGTGATGACGGAGCGCTTCGAGGTCGAAGACGGCAAGCTGGCGGCGCGCGGTCCCGGCCTCGGCATCGAGTGGGACGAGAAGGCGGTCGCCCGCTACGCGCTGTGATCGCCGCCGTCGCTGGCGCGCTGAGCCTGTCCTACGGACGGAACAGCTTCCGCAACTGATAGCCCAGCGCCAGGCCGAGCGCGATGCCGAGCCAGTTCGTCAGGGCGTCGAGCGCCGAGCCGCTGCGCCCCGGCACGGTGGACTGCGCCACTTCGATGGCGAGACCGGCGATCGCCAGCAAGCCGCCGAGTATCCATCCGAGGCGCGGCCGCGCGAGCAGCGCCACCG